>NZ_BAAHSG010000018.1:0-149759 GCF_054660775.1 Allocoprococcus similis | reverse complement strand
CTACTTTTTCAGTGCCCTCCCAAATGGCTAAAGGGGAAAATGAAGCTGACGAAGGCTCACGATCCATTACGAAGTATGAGGGGCATTGTCTGTGATTGCTTGATTGAGCATGGCTATGTATTCTTCTCTTACTGCTTCTGGAGAAATGATTTTTACATCTTTCCCCAGACCAAAAAGCCACCCATAAAATTGAATACTTGTGTAAACTGTAATTCTGGCAACAAAGAAGTTCTTTTTTTCAAGGCTTGGTCTGATTCTGGCAGAATCCCCAAATCTTTCAATGAAAACTCCTGCAAGGTGGTTAGGGGCTTCAATGGTAATGGTTTCTTCATTACCCCCAAACATTCCAAAGGCTTTTTTGGAGTATTCCACCATGTCGAAGGCTTCGAAGTGTTCTTTGCCCTCTCTGGCTTCATAGGTCAGTTTAATGGATTGCATTTTATCAATTCTGTAATGTCTCAAGCCTTTGGTTCTGGTATCATAGGCAACCAGATAATAGTTATCATCACTCATGGAAATGGCATAAGGGCTTGTCACAAACTCTTTACCACTTCTCAAAAAATCAAATTTTCTTTGAGGATTCCACCTTACATACTGGAATGTGACTTTGCTATTGTTGGCAATGGCAGCATACAAAGAGTCAAGGTTCTTGAAAATTCTATCGTTCATGCTCTTTACTCTTTTATCCAGTAAAACTCTTCTGTTGAAGGACTCATTATCAAAGGTACTTCCCAAAGTTTTCAGTTTCTTAATCAGTTCTCTGGACTTCTTTTCTGTCAAAAATTTAGAAGAAGCAACAGAGTCAATCAAAATCTTCAATTCATTGGAGTCGAAGGTTCTTTCTGGCAAGTGGTATTTGTAATTGCCTTTTTCCTGCACACCTTCGATGTGAAAATCAACTGCTTCAAGCAGAGAAATATTTGTGTAAATGGTTCTTCTGTCAGCAGTTACCCCTCTTTTTTCCAGTTCTGCCATAATCTCTGGCATTCTTATAAAGTGAGTTTTGTCTGTCTTTTCCAGAAAAATTTCCTGCAAGTAGATAGGAATGAGTTTCTTACTGTCTGATTGCTCTTTCATGGGTTTTCTCCTTAAAATACAAATTCTCCTGATTTAAACTTAGAGGATTTTCCACTCGAAAAACCTTCTGATATCTGTTCTTTATTTGTATTATCTGTATTATATCTATTATTTATTTCTATGCTCTGCGAGGAAGAGGTCTGTTCCTGCGAGAGTGGGGCTTGTCTCTGTGCGAGATTTTCATGTTCCCCTGCGAGACTTTCTTGTTCACGAGGGGGACTGACGCAAACACTTTCTTCATTTTTCACATTCTCTCTCTTGGACTTTTGGGAAACCTCATAAAAATGTAAAGTGTTCCCCTTCCCTTCCATTATGTACCCCTTTTCTTTCAAAAATTCCAACTTCTTATAGTATGTGCTTCTGGCGAGTCCAGTTGCTTCTGTAATGGCAGCAGGAGACAAGGCAAAAGTATAACCATTTGCATTTGCTGCGAAATAGAGATAAAGAACAAAGGCATAATAGTCTTGTGTTTCTTTTATCATGGTTTGCCAGTTCTCATTTTTAATCTGCAAAAAATCAGACTTTGGCATTTCTCTGTGAATAACAATGGTATTTTGATTTGGAGCAGTATACATATTTTAACCTCTCTTTTCCATGTTTACAAGATTGTTGAAGTAATCTCTGATTGTTTTCTCTTCTTCTGGTCTTAAATGGGCTATTTTCCCATTCATGTAATTTCTGATTCTGATAACATTGAGATTTGTACTGTTGCACATTTTGGCAACATTGATTTTCTTGAGTGCGTCTCTCATCTGTGGTTCTCCTTTACTAAAAATTGATACTTTAAGGCAAAAAATAAGAAGGCTTCTCCATTGTGTCTATTGGAGAAGCCTTCTCGCATTACTTGAAAAGTTTCTCTAATTCTTTTTCAAAGGCAGCAGTAAAGGCTCTTGCAACTTCTCTTCCTTGTTCTTCTGCTTGCTGCTTTTCTTTGAGCATATCCAGCATTTGTTTTCTTTGGAGTTCCCAAAGAGTCTGCTCATCTGCATTTGGATAAAGTCTCTTTAACTCTAAATATTGAATGTAAGTCATTAAAAAAATCCTTCTTTCTTATATAAATATTATACCAAAATTTTTTTATAAAATAAAATCAGCCCTTTCTTCCCAGAACAATGGAAGAGGGGGCTTTTCTGTGAAGAAAATTTGGCAGCAGCCATTTGTATACAACTGCTTTAAAAACTTCATTCTCTGCTCTTGGTTCATGGATTGGAACAACTCATAAAATAGTCTATACATTCTGGGTTCTCCTTTTACTATTTACCAAATCAACATTGTTATAAAATTTGTCTATGCCATGTTCTCTCTTGTATCGCTTGTAGACAGAACTTTCGCACAAGTGGGTTTTAGAGGATAGGTTCAGTTTTTCTTTTGTTTCCTTTGCCCCTATTTCATTTGCGAAATAGGCTTCTAAAATAGGAACTGCTGCGTCATAGTCAATAGATGTATGTTTGTTGTACTTTTGGGGATTGTAGGCTCTTTCATGGATGCCTGCGTGGCAGCAGGCACAAAGAACAATGATGTTGTCATAATCATCAGAGCCACCCATAGACTTGGGAATGATGTGGTGGAACTCCAAAAAGTCCTTGCTGCCACAAATAGCACATTCATCATGCCAGACTTCCAGTATCTTCCTCTTGGTTGCTTTGCACACCATTTTTCAACCATCTCCTTTCAGAGATACTTGAAAAAGGCAGCATGCAGATTATATTAACTTGTCCTAAGTGGCTAAAATTTTATAAAAGAAGTGTCTTTTTCCAGATGAGATATTGCAAGATGTAAAAAGTTGCAGTAGAATTGTTGCGTAACAAACCATACTTGTAAAATAGTCAAGTTTGGGGTTTTTGTAGTTTTGAATATCTAAAATAGTCAATTTAAAGTCAATTCTTTTGGCAGCAGGCAGGCAAAAAAAGAGAGAATAGATTTCTCTATCCTCTCTTGGAAAATCCTTATTTTACAAGGTTTTATATCTTACGCAAAGTATCTCTTCAGGAGTCCTTCAAATGCTTTGCCGTGTCTCGCTTCGTCTCTTGCCATCTCATGAACTGTGTCATGGATTGCATCGAGGTTTGCAGCTTTTGCACGTTTTGCAAGGTCGAATTTGCCTGCTGTTGCGCCGTGTTCTGCTTCTACTCTCATTTCAAGGTTCTTCTTTGTGCTGTCTGTTACAACTTCGCCAAGAAGTTCTGCGAATTTAGCAGCGTGTTCTGCTTCTTCGTAAGCAGCTTTTTCCCAGTAAAGTCCGATTTCCGGATAGCCTTCTCTGTGAGCTACTCTTGCCATTGCAAGATACATTCCTACTTCTGAACATTCACCTTCAAAGTTTGCTCTGAGGTCGGCAAGGATGTCTTCACTTACGCCTTTAGCTACTCCAACTACATGCTCTGCAGCCCATTCTCTTTCGCCTTCTTTTACTTCTGTGAATTTGTCAGCGCCTACGCCACATACTGGACATTTCTCCGGTGCTGCTTCGCCTTCGTATACATAACCACATACTGTACAAACAAATTTCTTCATAATAATAATCTCCTTTTCTTTTTTTGATAGTATATTTGATTTTTTTAGTTAGAAATATTAGTAACTGTTACTGATATTAAGATAACATATACATCTGTTTTTGTCAACTATAATTGATAAGTTTTTTCAAAATTTCTGAATTTATACTACATAGTCAGGATTTTCTTAAACAATCACCGCAGATACCGTAGAAAAGCATGGTGTGTGATTCAATCTGACCGTCGAAACTTTCGGATGCGAGCTGGTTGATCTTATCCATGTGATCAAAATCCATATCAATCATTCGCTTGCAGCACTTGCAATAGAAATGATAATGCGGATTGGTACGTGCATCAAAACGATCGCCGCCATCGGGCGTTGTAATTTTAATCGCCTCACCTATGTCGGCAAGCAGATTTAAATTGCGGTAAACGGTTCCGAGACTGATATTTGGAAATTCTTCTTTGATATGCATATATACAGTATCCGCTGTTGGATGTGTTGTAACAGAGGAAAGATAGTCCTTAATTGCCTCACGCTGTCTGCTGTATTTTAAATTTGCCATTGATGTCACCTCCTACAAATAGATAATAATAATAATTACTAAGATTATATTATTATAATATTCTTATAATGTCAATAAAAAATTGTATATTGAATAAAAGAATAAAAAATGGAAATACTGTTAAGCGAGATGTAACAATTTGTAACAAATATGACGAAAAAACAATGTGTATAAAGAACGGTGTAGAACTGTGTAATACGAAATAAATGAGGAAAACTTGACAATGTGAAAATTGATTGATATAATATCACCGTAACAAATGTAACAATTCCGTAACAATTACAAAAGATAAGAATACATGAAGGAGGGAGATTTATGCATTCAAATCTAAAAAAAGGATTGTTCCTGGTTACTTTTCTGGGGATGACAGTATCTCCGGGAATTTCGGTTATGGCAGCAGATGGGGACACCACAGAAGCTGTAAAGATGCCGGGCGTAGGGATAGAAGCGGTATTGAATGATTTTTATTCTCAGAACAGGGAGATTAAAGCTGAGGATTATCTGGTACCGGAAAATAAGGGTGAGTATTTAGATATGGCATTTGCCAATGTAACAAGTTTTCTGTATGTCAGAAGCGAACCGACAAAGGAAAGTGAATATGTCGGAAAGTTGTATCCGGGATACGCGGCGAAGATCACAGGTCCTGTGGGAGAATGGACGGCAGTTGAGTCGGGAGATGTCATCGGATATGTAAAAACAGAATATATACTGACAGGAGCAGAGGCGCAGACGTATGCGGAGAATCTGGTAACGGAAGCGCAGCAGGAAGGAAAAGAAGAAGCAGAAGCATTTACCTATGCAGTGTCCAGGGAATCCGAAGAAGCGCAGATGACGCAGGAAGTCCAGGGAAATGTACAGCAGACGGAGACTACCGAGGTTTCCGCACAGCCGGCGTCAAATGGGCAGGCGATCGTCGATTATGCATGCCAGTTCATTGGGAATCCGTATGTCTGGGGCGGCACAAGTCTGACAGATGGGGCGGACTGTTCCGGATTTGTACAGTCAGTATTTGCACATTTTGGAATCAGTCTTCCACGGACAACGTATGATCAGATTAATGCCGGCGTGGAAGTAAGCTATGATCAGGCGATGCCGGGGGATCTGATCTGTTATGATGGCCACATCGGAATTTATATTGGGAACGGTCAGATCGTCAATGCACAGAACCCGGAACAGGGAATCGGGATTTCACCGGCGACTTATACGACAATTCTTTCAGTAAGAAGAATCGTGTAAAAGCCTGGAGACACCAGTGAAAGCAGGCATTTGGAAAATGCGAAAATGCTGAATATCCGTGGGTTATCCACATTATCCACATAAAAACATACGTTTTTTGTGGAAAACGGGGAAAATATTTTACAAAAGCAAAGAAACCTTAATATCCGAGCAATACAGTCGGATATTAAGGTTGTTTTTTGGGATAAATGGTATTATAATAGGGGATACGAAAAGCAAAGGAGGAAGAAAGATGGCAGTCGAAGTAACAAAAACAATGACAATTGGCGAATTACTTCAGGTAGCTCCACAGACAGCACCGGTTCTTATGGAAGTTGGAATGCATTGTCTTGGATGCCCGGCTTCACAGGGTGAGTCTCTTGAAGAAGCAGCAATGGTTCATGGAATTGATGCAGATCTTCTTATCGCAAAGATCAACGCACTCTTAGCAGCTGAAGCATAGACCGCGAATAAATAAAAGATATAATTTAACGGGGACGACAGATCATTAATCTGCCGTCCCCGTCTTTTTTTGCCAAGTTAAAAATTGTGGATTTGTCTGTTATTTAAATGAAGTCAGAGTCTGTATTGCGTTTTTAGCAAGGATCATATCACAGTGCTCTTCCAGAAATGCAAGTGATATACCACCACCCTGTTCCGGTGAACCATACTCGGAGAGCATATTACAGATTCGGTTAAAATCAGAAGACGGATGCTCCCCCTGTGCAAGTGTCAGAATGTACATGTTCTCTGCTTCATCCTTGTAAAGTGTGTTCGGACCATCATACATCTCAGCTAAAAAATGACTGGCATGAATCACACTGTCAAGTCTTGAGAAAGAGAAAAGCCGGACCGGTGGAACAGAAGGTTCAGCAGGAGCTGCTTCTTTGGCTTCTGAAGCAGGAGCCTGTTCCTGGACCGGAGTATCGGTAAGTGCTTCCGGGTTCTCCGGGAGCTGGGATACAGCCTCTTTCATCTGACGGAGAATGTCGAGAAAATCTTCGGCTCCGTCAAGCTTTTTCAGATGTTCCAGCACGGATTTGTGCTTATCAGCAGCTTCGTCCGCAGGAGCAGGTGTGAATCTGGAAAAACGGGTATCCAGTTCATCCGGATCATCAACTTTGGTTATATTCAGAACGATAGAATCACCGGCAGTCGGGATTGCTTCGATCATCAGTGGCAGATTGTCGCTTTCGAATCCAAATTCAGAAGCGGCCTGCTGCATCATCTCGCGGAATAAAGACTTTGCCTTCTCGGAGCCGTAAGCAAGCTCGCTGAGCTTTAACTGTCTCTGGGCGAGATCATCCCGGGTAAGTGTGCAGCGGATCTGATTATCATTTATCTTTTCTATCTTCATAAAGTATCACTTCCTATTCAATCAAAAATCTATCTGAACAATTACTAATAGTATAAACAAAAAACGGAACGATGTAAACAAAATAAAAAATAAAAAATGCTTGCTTTTTTATAAACTCTTTCTTATAATGGCGTTACAGGAAAATAAGACAGACCAGTCAATCGCACAAATCTTGAATTTATCATACGCATTTCGCACACAGCGTACCGAATCAAGTACATTCAGGTCATATCAGACGATTTATCAACAGAACCTAACAATTGAACCGAAGTATGGACAGTGATCATTTTCTTGTCATCGGAAAAAGCACAGGAGAAGTAATATATCACAAGTGTTGCCTTATGGTCGCTTTTTGCCGTAAAAACTGTCTGACTCAAGGGGGAAATATGGACGAGCAAGAGAAAAAGTATCAGGATTTATTTACGGAACTGACAAATTACGAGCGTAGCGGTGTCCGGATGCAGATGAATGGCTTTCCGGCAAGTCCGCTTCAGATCGTGTCAGCGCATATGGTAAGAGAAGAAAGTAATTATATGCGGGATTATATTCTGGATGAACAGGGAATGATCCGGGAACTGGATTTTAACAGTATAAGAACAGACCATTCACAGGTGGAATGAAAAAGCAGAGCCCCCTCGCCAGGACATGACCTGTGGGGAATGGAAATAGTTCTCAGATGTGTACAAATGGCAGATATATGTGGTATAATAACCTAAAGTATGCGCATATTACAAGCTTAGTTAAGCTGTGAAAATATGCTGCAAACAGGAGGTGTCATGTGGACGAAAGAAGAATGACCAATGAGCAAAGGGAAAGAGAGCGCAGACGCAAAGCTGCGGCAGCAAGAAAAGCTGCTGCAAGATACGAGGATCCGGGCGTAGGTTATCAGAGACGGAGAAGATCAAGAAGAAGACGTCGCCGTGTCAGAAACGTGTGTATTGCATTGCTGGTGATCTTTATAGTTGTCATTGGGCTTGCCGGTGGAACAATATACTGGATAAAGTATGGGCCGACAAAAGAAACCTATGATTTGAATAAATATTTTGGAATTACGGCAAAGTCGCAGATGGGTGTAACGATCAACAATGAGGTACTGGATGCTCAGGCAATTACAGAAGGCGGAACTGCATATCTGTCTTATAACTTTGTACAGGATTATATCAGCGATCGTTTTTACTGGGATTCCAATGAGCATATACTTTTGTATACACTGCCGAGAGATATGGTAAAGGCAGCGGCAGACAGTAAGGACTATTCTGTTTCGGATACTGTGAACAGTGAGGATTATACGATTGTAAAGGCAGAAGGAGATACAGCATATATTGCACTGGATTTCCTGCAGAAATATGCAAATTTTGACTACGAAGTTTATAAGGATCCGGCAAGAGTCGTGATCACCAGTAAGTTTGGAGAGCGTCAGACGGCAAAGGTTAAGGATGATTCCCAGGTAAGGATTCTGGGCGGTGTAAAAAGTCCGGTGCTTGAAGAAGTGAAAAAGGGAGATAAGCTTACGGTTCTTGAAGATGTAAGTGACTGGAAAAAAGTCTGTACAAAGTCCGGAATTGTCGGGTACATTCAGAAGTCAAAGCTGAAAGATGCCAAGAAAGAGACAACCTCAAGAGAATTTGAGGAACCGGACTATACAGGAATTAAGAAAGATTACAAGATCAACCTGGTATGGCATCAGGTCACAAGTGAAGCTGCCAACGAAGGGATTGAAGATGCACTTGCAGATACAAAAGGACTCAATACGATTTCCCCTACGTGGTTCAGTGTAACGGATAATTCCGGAAATATCAGTTCTATTGCAAGTACAGACTATGTGGATTATGCGCATCAGTGTGGACTGGAAGTATGGGCGCTGGTTGATAATTTCGACCAGAATGTAGACGATATGGAGCTGCTCAGTCATACTTCGAGCAGGGAGAATCTGGAGAATCAGCTGGTAAATGCAGCACTTCAGAATGGAATTGATGGAATCAACGTGGATTTTGAACAGATACCGACGGATGTCGGAGATCATTACATTCAGTTTATCCGGGAGCTTTCTGTGCTGTGCCGGGTGAACAATCTGGTCCTTTCAGTGGATAATTATGTGCCGAAGGGTTATAACACACATTATCACAGAGAAGAACAGGGAGTTATGGCAGATTATGTGATCATCATGGGATATGATGAACATTTTGCCGGTTCCTATGAAGCAGGTTCCGTGGCATCTTACAATTATGTAAAAGAGGGAATTGAAGAAACCCTGCGGGATGTACCGGCAGAAAAGGTGATCAATGCAGTGCCATTCTATACAAGGCTGTGGAATGAGACACCGAAGACGGACGAAGAGCGTGCGGAAGAGCAAGGAACCGAGGCTGCGAACTATTCAATGAAAGTTACCAGCGAAGCACTTGGCATGGAAGAAGCGGCACAGCGGGTAAGCGAAGCCGGAGCAACTGTGACATGGGATGATACGGCGAAGCAGAACTATGCAGAGTGGCAGGGAGATAACGATTCAACCTACAGGATCTGGCTGGAGGATGCGTCTTCACTTGAAGTCAAACTCGGACTTATGAAGGACAATAATCTGGCAGGAACGGCGGCATGGAAGCTTGGATTTGAGACTTCCGATATCTGGGATCTGATTCAGAAATATGTAAATTGATTACATAATGAGAAAGGTATAGAAAAGAGCTTTCCGAGCATATATTTGTAAAAATATATGCTGGAGGCTCTTTTTTTGAATAAAAAAATCAGTGAAATGGTAAAAAGGGGGAAAACTATTTTCAAGAGCAAAATAAAGTGGGTTCTGGCTCTTATTTTACTGACGGGATGTATTTATGGCAGCTATACATTAAGCAGGTATACCGAGGCGGATCAGGTGGAGGCAAAGCAGACCCAGGTAATCCTGGATGCCGGACACGGGGGAAGTGATCCTGGAAAAATCGGGCTGAATAACCTTCTGGAAAAGGATATCAATCTGGCAATTACTGAGAAAGTGAAAAAATGTCTGGAAAAGGAAAAGATAGCAGCAGAGCTTACAAGAAAAGAGGATAAAGGGCTTGGAACAACAGGAGACGGAAGTAAAAAGACAGAGGATATGCAGGCAAGAGTGAAGATGATCAACGAGACGAAACCTGTCCTTACAGTGAGTATCCATCAGAACAGCTATGAAGACCCGGAAATTCATGGAGCGCAGGTATTTTATTACAGCCATTCCCGGGAAGGAGAGGCTGTTGCGAAGATCCTGCAGGAGAGTTTGCAGGAGATTGATCCGGAAAATCACAGGCAGGCAAAAGCAAATGAGACCTATTACCTTCTGAGGCGGACAAAAGTACCTACGGTGATCGTGGAATGCGGTTTTCTGACTAATCCGGAAGAGGCAGAAAAATTGTCGGGAGAGGAATATCAGGAGCAGGTTGCAGAAGCTGTTGCAAAAGGAATCGCAAAATGTCTGGAATACCTGAACGGGTATGGAAATTAAAATTGCCATGCCATGTGGATAATGCTATAATGAAACACATGGAAACAATAATAAAAAAAATAGACAGAAACCAAATAGATCAGGAGATTATGGAAGAAGCAGGTTCAATCCTGAAGAACGGCGGTCTGGTGGCATTTCCGACAGAGACAGTCTACGGACTGGGGGCAAATGCGCTTGATGAGGAGGCAGCGAAAAAGACCTATGCAGCAAAAGGACGCCCGTCAGACAACCCGCTTATCGTCCATATTGCGAGACTGGAGGATCTGGGTGCGATCGTTGAATCTGTACCACTTATTGTAGATGAGATCGCGGCACATTTCTGGCCAGGGCCACTTACGATGATTTTCAATAAGAACGAAAAAGTTCCGCTTGGAACAACCGGTGGTCTGGAAACGGTCGCTGTGCGTATGCCGGATGATGAGATTGCCCGCGAGCTGATCCTTGCAGGAGGCGGATATGTATCAGCACCGAGCGCCAACACATCCGGAAGACCGAGCCCGACGACAGCACAGCATGTGGCAGAGGATTTAAGTGGCAAGATCGAGATGATCCTGGATGGAGGAAGTGTAGATATCGGAGTAGAATCTACGATTCTGGATATGACGGTGACACCACCGATGATCCTGAGACCGGGAGCGATCACAAAAGAGATGTTAAGTGAAGTGATCGGTGAGGTGGCTGTGGATGAAACTTTGATTTCAGAGAACAGCACAAAAGCACCGAAAGCACCGGGAATGAAGTACCGTCATTACGCGCCGAAGGCAGAGATGATCATTGTCGATGGAGAGCCTGAAGAGGCTGTTCGTGCGATCAAGCAGATTGCTTACGAGCAGGTAAGACTTGGATATAAGGTGGGGATCATTGCATCTAATGAATCGGTTGATCAGTATACGACCGGTGTAGTAAAATGCATAGGTTCCCGTGTGAATGAAAAGACGGTTGCGAGAAACCTTTATAAAGTCCTGCGTGAATTTGATGAAGAGGAAGTTGATTACATTTACAGTGAAGCATTTCCGGAAGCAGGTATCGGAACTGCGATCATGAACCGGCTGGGCAAAGCAGCAGGACATCATGTACTGCAGGCATCTGAGATCACGAAGCTTCAGGATTACCGCAGGATCGTATTTGTGAGCAACAGCGCGAACTGTCGTGCTCCGATCGCAGCAGCAATTCTGAAAAAGCAGCCGCTTTTCCAGGAATACGAGGTGTGTGCGAGAGGACTTGTGGTTCTATTCCCGGAGCCACTGAATCCGAGAGCAGAAGAACTTCTGGCGAGACATCATATTGAGACAGAAGGATATGAGACTGTTGCGTTATCAGAAGAGGAATTTGGGGAAGATACGCTTGTTCTGGCAATGCAGGACAGTATCAAACAAAAGATACAGAATGATTATCCGGGGAAAGGACAGGTTTATACACTGTGTGAATTTGTAAATGGAAGCAAAGAGATTCCGTCTGTATATGGTCAGACACAGGAACAGTATGAGCAGATGTATGAACTGATCCAGGGGTATGTCAAAAAACTTGCCAATAAGTTAAACGAGGAGGCAAAAAACAAATGTCAAATGTACACATAATGGATCATCCGCTGATCCAGCACAAAATCGGGATTATCAGAAGAGAGGAAACAGGTTCAAAGGATTTCAGAATGATGATCGGTGAGATCGCAATGCTGATGTGCTATGAGGCAACCAGAGATCTGAAATTACAGGATGTCGAGATCCAGACACCGATCTGCAAGATGACAGCAAAAGAGCTTGCAGGAAAGAAGCTTGCTGTTGTTCCGATCCTGAGAGCAGGACTTGGAATGGTAGAAGGTATGCTTGCGATGATTCCGGCTGCAAAGGTAGGTCATATCGGTCTGTTCCGTGATCCGGAAACTCTTGAACCGGTAGAATACTACTGCAAACTTCCGGCTGACTGTGAAGAAAGAGAAGTATTTGTAGTAGATCCGATGCTTGCTACGGGAGGATCCTGTATCGCAGCGATCCAGATGCTGAAGAACAGAGGCGTAAAAAATATCCGTTTTATGTGTATTATTGCAGCACCGGAAGGAGTAAAGAAGCTTCAGGAAGCTCATCCGGATGTTGAAGTGTATATTGGAGCATTGGATGAAAAGTTAAATGAACATGGATATATTGTTCCGGGGCTCGGAGATGCCGGAGACCGTATTTTCGGAACAAAATAGAGGAATCGATCATGAGTGGAAAAAGACAGGATTATATTTCCTGGGATGAATATTTTATGGGAGTTGCCATTCTCTCGGGAAGACGGTCAAAGGATCCGAATACCCAGGTGGGATGCTGTATCGTAAGTGCAGATAACAAAATTCTGTCAATGGGATACAACGGTCTGCCACGAGGCTGTTCGGATGATGAATTTCCGTGGGAACGGGAAGGTGAGGATCCGCTGAAGACAAAGTATGTATACACCGTACACAGTGAACTGAATGCAATCTTGAATTACAGTGGAGGAAGTCTTGAAGGAGCCAAACTTTATGTATCGCTTTTTCCGTGCAATGAATGTGCAAAAGCGATCATTCAGAGTGGAATCAAAGAAGTAATCTATGATTCAGACAAGTATGCAGATACAACTTCTGTAAAAGCATCTAAAATGATGTTTGACTGTGCCGGAGTACGATACCATCAGTATCACCGGACCGGTCGAAAAGTGGAAATTGAATTATAAAAGATATGTGGAAGTGCCATTGGACTGCGAAGTGCAGACAGTGGCACTCTTTTTTATTTCAAAGGAACTTCCTATGAAATAAAAGGCACATTCTTTTTCATCTGACAGGAAATTCTTTTCAGAGGTAAAAAACATATCTGTGTGAAAAAGTTCATAAGATAAAGCAGGAGGTGGCAGAGCATGAAAAGAAGAGGATCGTGGCAGATAAACTTTATTGTCAGGGCTTTGACTGGAATGGGCAGTATTTTTCTGGTCAATCAATGGATGGACTATAGAAACATTCCTGTTTCTGTCGGACTAAATGTCCTGTCATTTTTTGTGTCCGGATGTCTTGGAATTCCGGGAGTTGCCATGCTTTATGGCATTATGTTTTATCAGTTTATGTAGGTGTTGCGCAAAACGTTTTTTTCTGGTTTAAAGCTATGGACAAAGGGAAAAGTGGCGCATATAATACGTCTTACAAGAGAGGCAAAGCAATAAGTTAGAAAATCAAAAAATCAGTTTCGGCAGTATTTATATTCTGATAAATACTGTGTCAAAAAAGGAATGCAAACGTGTTCCGTCATATGCTATTCGGCATTTGATTCAAAGTTTGAAAGAAAAAGGGCGGATATGCCGGAAAGGAGCAGAGCAAAGAATCGACAGAGAAATTTTAATTTGTGATCCAGAAGAAGAGTATGTCAGAAGACTTGCGGAGGCGCTGCTTTTGAAAAAAGAGGTGACAGCAGGAGTGCGAATCTGTTCGTCGCCGGAAATGGTGCAGAAGTTACTGAAGATTGGTCTGATAAAGGTATTGTTGATCAGTGAGGATGTTCCATATGAAAAAAGAAAGCAGATTTTTGCCGGGAAGAGAATTATTCTGACGAGACAGCATTGTGTGGATCTGGGAGAGGAGGAAACGGAGCTTCGGAAATATCAGCCGGTTGACGGACTGATGACCGGGATTTTAAAAGGACTTCAGGAGGAGAAGTTTCCGGGATCGTGTGCGGATAACGGAAATGGAAGAATCCTTGGAGTGTATTCACCGGTTCATAGAATTGGAAAGACAACGTTTTCACTGAAACTTGGGAAAGCACTGGCACAGTCAGAGGACGTGCTGTATCTGAATCTGGAAACCTATGCAGGCATGGGAGGATATTTCCGGGATCAGGATGCTCCTGATCTGGCAAATGTTCTTTACTATGCAAAACAGGAAAGAGATGATATCGGGATACGGATTGCATCCATGGTAAAAAGAATGGGTGATCTGGACTATATCCCGCCAATGAAAGTATGGACAGATCTTCGTGCTGTGCATACAGAGGAATGGAAAACTCTATTTGAAAGACTGATCAGCCAAAGTGTATACAGTGTGATCATTCTGGATATCGGAAATGGGATGGAGGATGTATTTCAGCTATTAAGGCTGTGTGACCAGATTCTCATGCCGTGTGCGGAGGATGTATATGCGATGGCAAAAATTGCGCAGTACCAGCATATGCTGAAGGTACTGCAGTATCAGGAGCTGGAGTCGCGTACCATGTATATCAATATGGGGAAAAATATGCGTCAGACAGTAAAAGAAACAGTTGAGTTATTAAAAGAAAGTACAGAAAAGAGGTTCTTCTATGCGGAGGGCAGAACAACTTCATGAAGAAATTCTGGCGCAGATGGATCTGTCGAAGGAAGCAAGCGATGAAGAGCTGCTGGAACTGATCCACAGGATACTGGAAGAAAAATCGAAAGAAGAGTTCATTCCGCTTGGAGAAAAGGCAATTCTCGGGAGAGAGCTTTTTAACGCGTTCAGAAAGCTGGATATCTTGCAGGAGCTGATCGAGGATGAAGAGATTACGGAAATCATGATCAATGGAACGCAGCCGATTTTCATCGAGCGTAACGGAAGGATTTATGAAACCGATAAAAAGTTTCTTTCAAGGGGAAAGCTTGAAGATGTGGTTCAGCAGATGGTAGCAGGCTGTAACAGGGTTGTCAATGAGGCAACACCGATCGTAGATGCGAGACTGGAGGATGGATCCAGAGTAAATGTGGTACTGCCGCCGGTTGCGCTCAATGGACCGATCGTCACGATCAGAAAGTTTCCGAAAAGCAGGATTACGATGGAGACGATGATCGACACAGGTTCTATCGGAAAAGAAGCGGCAGCAATGCTGATACAGGCCGTGAAGGCAAAGTATAACATTTTTATCAGCGGAGGGACAGGATCAGGAAAGACAACTTTTCTGAATGTATTGTCGGATTTTATTCCGAAAGAAGAACGTATTATTACCATTGAGGACAGCGCGGAACTGCAGATCACAGGGATTCCCAATCTGGTGCGGCTTGAAGCACGGAATGCAAATGTAGAAGGAACAGGGGAGATCAATATCCGTGATCTGATCAGGACAGCGCTCCGGATGCGACCAGAGAGGATTATTGTCGGTGAAGTCAGAGGAGAAGAAGCACTGGATATGTTACAGGCGTTTATATGTACTATATAATAATTATATATATAACGTATATAAGGATGGAAAATATAGATTAGAGGGAGAGGCATAGGAACGATATGAACATTAAGTATAGGTTATTGTGTAAAAGGTTAATAGAGGAAAGGAAGAGAGTAGGTGTCATTCAATATTATAATGTACTGTTCATAATGGAGTTAGTGTCAGATAAAGACATATGGTCTTTAGAACAGTGGGTGAATGGTATAAATAACATATATATGAAAGATATACATAATTGGTGTAGAATACATTTTGTTAAATATCACACTATATTTGTTTACAGGAAAGAGTATCCGGTAAAAGCGAATATTTGGAATGGGTATTCATATATAAGGTGGCGGATGGAGCGGATGATGAATTTGGGATAAGATAAAATAGTGATGGACAATACATTCGGTCAAGCAAAAGTCCGAACAGCATTTTGGCATCTGTTGAAACAGATTTATATTTTCCTCAAATAACGCTTTTGGTACTTTGTAGAAAGCAAAGTTTTTAGCATCCGATATTTTGAAATATCTGTTCACTGCATCACCTCCGTTTCTATATCGATTTGGTGCCGAAATCGGCAATTTTTTCGCTTGTACGAGCTTGAAATTCTTTGTAAGTGTTATTTATCATCTTTGATAATCGCAGCATTGTAAAAACTCCTTTCACTTATTTGGACATAGGGTGTCAAAATACACACCCTATATAATTAAGGGAATAAAAAACGGATACCATTTCCTTGATAGAAAATGATATCCCCCAATTAAAACTTCAATCAAAACATAAGTGTAATATTGAGTTTTAACAATTTTCGTTGAAATTTTCAACTTAATATGGTATTATTTATTTTAGGTTTTGACATTGTAAATATTTCTGTAGATGAGGAGGTAATTATGGCTGTCTCATACAATAAATTATGGAAACTAATGATTGATAAAAATATAAACAAAACGAAATTGCGAACTGAAATTGGTATATCTTCTAATGCAATGGCTAATCTTGGAAAAAACAAGTCTGTCCAAGTGGAAGTCCTCGTAAAAATATGTAATCATCTTAATTGCACCCTAGACGATATCTTAGAAATTTTACCCAATGAGAACGAAGATAAAATTGAAGGCAAGTGATTGATATATGGAAGAAGTTAAAAGAACAGAGCTTGAAAAGAAAATAGATATATTAGAAGACGATATTGCTGATATCAGCCCGGAAATCTTGCGGCTTCTTCTCAAAGATAAGACCACAAAGAAGAATATACTGTGGTGCACAAAGGATTATGAAGCTTACGGCTATGAATTTAACGAGCGGGCTGAAATGAAAGTAGAGCTGATTACGGGTGTTTATTTTAATGTGATACAGCCACGAGCTGCAAAGTCTAAAGAGGTTCAGGAGCGAAGAATCAGAAAGAGAGCTGAAGTTTTTACTCCGTCGTGGATTTGTAATGAGCAAAATAATCAGGTTGATGAAGCGTGGTTCGGCAAACCAGATGTTTTTAATACACCAGACGGAACATACTGGATAACTGCAAAAGATAAGATTCAATTTGATGGGAAGAAAACATGGAAAAAATATGTAGACGCCAAACGTTTGGAAATTACTTGCGGAGAAGCTCCGTATCTTATAAGCAGATATGATACAACCACAGGCAAATTGATTCCCATTAATGAACGTATAGGACTGTTTGACAGAAAAATGCGTGTTATAAATGAAAACTGCAATGATAAAGACACTTGGATTAAATGGTCAATCAGAGCATTAAAGAGCGTTTACGGCTATGAATTTCAGGGGGACAGCGTACTGATTGCCCGTGAAAATCTGCTTTATGATTATATGGACTATTATGAAGCAAGATTTGGAGAGAAAACACCTCTTTCACTGTTGAAAGAAATAGCCAATATTATTGCTTGGAATATTTGGCAGATGGATGGACTTAAAGGTGTGGTGCCTTATTCGTGCCACGAAATCAAAGAAACATTTCATCAAATGAATTTATTTGAGGAGACGGAAGAAGAAATAAACACTATGTGTCCTGGCTGTGCGAAAAATGATATTTTCGGTCATACGGGAATTTACTGCCGAATATATGACTGGACAAATCTCAATAAGAGTATCCGGTTCATAGATGTATTGAAAGAAGGTGCAAGTTATGGAAAAATTTGAACAAACCTATAGCTATAAGCTGATATATGTGTTCAGTATGCCTTATGAAACGCATAAAGGAATGCTGAAAGTTGGAGAAGCTACTCTTAAAACAGACATAATGCCTAATGAGCTTGTGCCGAACTGCCACACTTTAAATCAGGCGGCTAAGGCTCGTATTGACAGTTATACAAAGACTGCAAGCATGAGCTATAAGCTTGAATATACAGAGCTTGCCCTTAAAACAGAATTCGGATATAGCTTTACTTTTAAAGATAAAGATGTTCACAAGGTTCTTATGAATTCAGGCGTGCATAAGGTTCAGCCAAACGGAGCTACCGGAGAAGAGTGGTTTGCAACCGACATTGAAACAGTGAAAGCTGCTATAAAATCTGTAAAGAACGGTAAATCAACATTATCTTCGTCTGATTTTGTAAGAGAAACGCGTCAAGAAACAATCGATTTCAGGGAAGAGCAGATTAACGCTATCGAGAAAACCTTAAAAACATTCAAGAAAGATGATGAAATGCTGTGGTATGCCAAAATGCGTTTTGGTAAAACTTTGTCGGCACTTGAGGTTATTCGACGCAGCCAGTACCGCAGAGTAATTATCGCAACGCATCGTCCTGTTGTTGATGACGGATGGAGCGAGGACTTTAAGAAAATATTCTTTCCGGGCAACTCTGAACACGAATATCACTACGAACGTAAAACAAAGGATTCAGCATATACATTTGATGAAAAGACGGATGCAGAGAATGACCTGAAAATCCGTAAACTGGATAAAGACGGAACATATTTTGTTTATTTTGCTTCTGTTCAGGATTTAAGAGGTTCTAAGATTGTTGGTGGTAAATTCAATAAGAATAACGCTGTATTTGCACTTGACTGGGATTTAATCATTATTGACGAAGCTCACGAGGGCACTCAGACCGAGCTTGGCGATAATGTGGTTAAAGCTCTAAAAAAAGATCATACAAAGGTTCTTGCTCTCTCAGGTACTCCGTTTAACCTTCTTGATAAGTTCGGAGAAGATAATGTTTACACTTGGGACTATGTTATGGAACAAAAGAAAAAGACCGAGTGGGATTTAACTCATCAGGGCGATCATAATCCTTACGCAGACTTGCCGAAAATGCATATATTCACTTATGATTTAGGCGAGAAACTCAAGAAATATGTTTCTGACGAATATGATACCAAGGCATTTAACTTTAGGGAATTTTTCAGAGTTTGGTACAAAGGACCTAACGGCAATCGTGAACTTCCGAAAAATGCCGTTGAGGGCAAATTTGTACACGAAAATGATGTCAACGCTTTTCTCAATTTAATGGTCAGAGAAGATACCGACAGCGGTTATCCTTACTCCACTCAGGAATATCGTGATATGTTCCGACATACTTTGTGGATGGTGCCGGGTGTTAAAGAGGCTCAGGCTTTAAGTGAATTACTCAGAAATCACCCTGTATTTAAACATTTCGGCATAGCCAATGTTGCGGGAAAAGGCGACAGATACGAAGAAGAACATTCAGGCGACGCACTGGAACTTGTCCGTGATACTATCAAGAATTATGACCACTCTATAACTCTGTCTTGCGGCAAGCTTACAACAGGAGTAACAGTAAAGGAATGGACTGCAGTGCTTATGCTTTCAGGTTCGTACTCCACTGCGGCGGCTCAGTATATGCAAACCATATTCAGAGTGCAGTCTGCGGGTACGATTGACGGCAAACAGAAAACAGATTGCTATGTGTTTGACTTCGCTCCTGACAGAACGCTTAAAGTTCTGACCGAAACGGTACATTTATCCCGTAAGCCGGGAAAGAGCCAGCAAAAACGCCGAGAAGCAATGACCGAATTTCTCAATTACTGCCCTGTTATTGCTATTTCCGGTTCAAAGACAAGAACATACAGCGTTGAGTCTATGATGGAACAAATAAAGCAGATTTATGCCGAGCGTGCGGTAAATAGCGGTTTTGAGGACGAATCTCTTTATAATGACGAACTTCTCAAGCTTGACGAAATCGATGCTTCTAAATTTAATGAGCTTAAAGATATTATCGGAGCGTCCAAAGCATCCAAGAAAAAGAAAGATGTTGTTGTCAACGGACAGGGCTTGACTGATGAACAGGTTGAGCACATAGACGACCCCGAGCCGCCTACACCGCCAAAGGATTTGACAAAGGAAGAGCAAGAAGAACGCAAGAAAAAGAAACAAGCTAAAGAAGCACGCAAAAAGGCTATTGATATCCTGCGTGGTGTTTCTATTCGTATGCCACTTATGATTTATGGTGCGGATGTCCCGATTGAGGAAGATATCGATATTAACAGTTTTGTTGATATTATTGATGATGAATCTTGGAAAGAATTTATGCCTACAGGCGTAAGTAAAAAGATATTTACCGAGTTCACTAAGTATTATGACCGAGACGTATTTATTGCGGCAGGTAAGCGTATCAGAAGGCTTGCGGCAGCCGCCGACAGGGAAACACCGACAAGACGTGTTATTCAAATAGCGGAGATATTCCGTCATTTCAAGAATCCCGACAAAGAAACTGTTCTTACTCCGTGGAGAGTTGTGAATATGCATATGTCTGAAACTCTCGGCGGGTGGTGCTTCTATAACGATAAATTTGAAGAGGATACTCAGGAGAAAAAGCACCGCCTTGAAGAACCTCGCTTCGTTGACCATGGTGAAGTTACGGAGGCTGTATTTGCTAAAAATTCAAAGATACTTGAGATTAACTCTAAGACAGGTCTGTATCCTTTGTATGTTGCTTACAGCTTTTACAAGCAGCGTATGGATGGTATGAGCGATGACGACTGGACTCCCGAAGAGTGTCAATATTTCTGGAATGAGGTTATAAGGGATAATGTCTATGTCATTTGTAAAACACCTATGGCAAAATCTATCACCAGAAGAACTCTTTGCGGTTACAGTGATGTTAAGTGCAACGCTCATTATTTTGATGACCTTGTAAATATGCTAAAAAACAAACCGGAGCAATTCAAAAAGCGTGTGATGAAAGGCTCCTACTGGAAAAAGGATGTGAAAGAAATGAAGTTCGATGCGGTTGTCGGAAATCCTCCTTATCAGGAAGAGACGGATGCAACGAGAAAGCCACCTATATACAATTATTTCTATGATATGGCATTTGAACTTGCTCCTATAGCAACCCTTGTTACTCCGGCAAGATTTTTATTTGATGCCGGACAAACATCTAAAGAGTGGAACAGGAAAATGCTGAGTGACGAGCATTTTAAAGTGATTCGTTATTTTGAAAATTCAAAGGATGTTTTTGATACAGTTGATATTAAGGGTGGCGTTGCGATTACTTATCATGATAGTAACACCAATTTCGGAGCAATAGATATATTTACAGCATACTCCGAACTTAACGAGATTATATCAAAGGTAAAGCATATGTGCGAACCAACAATGGATACAATAATATCAGCCCGTGGTACATATAGAACAACAAACATTTTTAATGCAGACTATCCTGATGCTATTGAACGCTTAGGAAAAGGTACTGGTAATATGTTAGTATCAAATTTCTTTGAAAAAGTGCCAGAAGCAATTGCAAATGAGACAAACGAGCCTTGTCTGAGAATTTTGTGTCGAGTTGGTGGCAAACGTTCAATCTGTAATATATTAAAAAAATATATTCAACCCAATAAGTTTATAGACAAATACAATGTAGCATCTCCTGAAGCGAATTCTAATGGTAGATTCGGTGAAAGGTTAACTGTTGGCGAATTACTTTCACCAGAGGAGGGTGCAACAGATACATTTATAAGTTTAGGAGCCTTTGATACCAAATTTGAAGCGTTAGCACTTCAAAAATACATGAAAACAAAGTTTTTCAGAGCATTGTTGGGGGTAAAAAAAGTAACACAACACTGTCCGCCAATGGTATGGGAAATGATTCCTTGTCAAGAATTTTCAGAAAACTCTGATATTGACTGGTCTAAGTCTATTCATGAGATAGATTTGCTGCTTTATAAAAAGTATGGGCTTTCAGATGAAGAAATTGCTTTCATAGAAAGTAAAGTTAAACCAATGGACGGAACTTCATATTATGAATCAATGCTGAAAACGAATTATCAAGATATTGTCTCTGCATTGCTCAAAAAATACGGTTCTGCAAAACATAATTACTTTAAGGATACTGCTTGCAAAATAAAAAATCCTTTGGTTACTCGAACTAATGAAGGACTGTTCTGTCATCATATTGATGAGGACAAGGCAATAATGCTTTGTAACGATAAATTTGCAGTTAATAATCCTTTTGAGTATCAAAAAGCGGATAGGCTTGTTTACTGCAATTTACTTGAGCATTTACTGCTTCATGTAAAAATTGCTGAAAATCCAAGCCCTGATGCAAATGAAAACGAACTTCCGGGCATAGGCGGAGCAATCAACTTCATATGTAAGGATTTAAACGATATTTATTCAGGCAAAAAATTTTCAGATGAGTGGCGTAAGAATGTAGCGGATAAAGTCAAGGATAACTTTGATGATTATATTATTATCTTGCGTTATCTTTGGAATATAGTCGAAAAAAATCCGGTCTATAAAGCTATCATAACTAAAGAAATGCTTTGCGTTGGATGGGACGGTAAAGTTGTTAAAGAGGTTATGAACGCTCTTAATGCTAATGAGTAAATGGGGGGTAATTCATTGAAAAACTCAAAGAAACAAGATAAGCTAACCTTTTTTTCAAAGAACAAAAAGTGGCTCTTAATTTCGCTTGTTGCATTGGTAGGAGCATACATATGTATATATCTTTCATTTAAAGGGAATGGATTTATAACAGCTGGAGTGAATTTAGAGAAAAAAGATTGGCTTTCATTTTTGGGTGCATATTTAGCGTTTGCAGGAACTATCATAGTCAGTATTGTTGCCACATTACAGACAAAACACTTTGCAGAGATTGAAAAGGATAAGGCAATTGAATCTCGTAAAAAAGAGCTTCAGCCAATATTTTCAATAAATATCGATGGATTAAACCAACAAATATCTGGAACTGCAGAAGTTTTTAATTTGTATGATACATCTACTTATCCAAAACACAAGAATGTTACTATTTCGCTTGAGAATGTGAGCATCTATCCTATTTTGAATGTAATTATCTTTGATAAGTATCTATTTCAACTTTTAAAGCCTAATGAGAGGAAAACAATTCAGGTTGCTTATTCGAATTCTCCAGATGTTCAAAAATGGAAAGAACACATAATAGAAATACAAGAATCAGATTATGAAAGTACAGAAGATGGAATTCCCAAGTGGTTCAATATTAACTACGATGATATTGATGGTAATGAAATGTTCCAAACATTTGCTTTGAAAACATTTGACGATACTAATTACTATTCGCTTGAGGGAACGCATGATAAAGCTGTTATGGCTGCGTATGGCTTTAGTACAAAAATGACGGAAACAGATTGTGTGGGAGAGTTGATGAAATTATACCAGAAAATGCAATGATAAAAGTTTATAGAGCTGTTTTTTGCTCAAAGTAAAATATTTGAAAACATAGAATATTCCAAATCCATAAAAGATGAATGAAAACCAATATGGGAATTTTACAGGTGTTACAAAATTTGTAAAATTTTCATATTGGTTTTTTTGTAATCTGTAAAAATTATAAATTTGGATATAGAGTAAGGTTTCGGATTTTTGATTTTTATGTATTTTTCAATTTGGGATATGGCTCCGAAATTGGCAATTTTGCGGAAGTGTATCCACACTTCCTGTCCTTGCTGTTTTTAAAATCACATAGTGATTTCACAGGGATATAGAGATATTTAGTCTATTTTATATCCCTGTGATGTGACCGGAAAAATTCAGGGAACCAAGTGTATATTTATGCTGAATGTGAGGAACTGGGGAGCACAATCCTCAGCAAGAATCCTACGTCCGGAAAATATCATATTGCTAAAATAGCGATATGGTATTACCGGGGTGGATCTTGCTCTAATGTGTACAGTAACCTCGGCATAAATAGAAAGAATGGGTTTGGGGAATCCCCAGCAAGATAAAAACCTGATGAAAGAACATTTGTCGGAAAGACAATATTGTTAAACACAGGTGGATCTTGCTCTGGGGTAAGAAAGAAGTATCTTTATATTATCAAAATGATATTTGGAGTTTATGTTGTTGGAAAGTCGTAAGCAGGAAGATAACTTCAAGTTGTTGGTGCAAATATAATGAATAGAAGTGTCCAGTACATTTTTGGTGATGGGTATTTTGGTGGAATCCATTTTTATTTATTTTGAATAATAAAATTTTGAATCTGCAGCCGATTCTGCCTGCCGGACAATGTTTTTAGATATCTGTAAACGTCACGGACTGGAACTTGATGAAGAACCATCGTATGATGGAAGAAAGTATTTGGAAACACGATAGAAGCAAACGCTGTACTTATTGTCTTGTCTGGCAGGGAAGATTATTAGGCATTAACCAGAGAGATATCGGCAGAGAAAACAGAAGTGATAGACAATGATATTTGTTAGATATGCTTCTTGTCGTTGGCTGTATCATATTAAAACGCTTTTTACGTTAAAAAAGTGCTGTGATCACAAGGCTTTTTGCAAGCAAAAATGAAAAGGCTATATATAGGTAGCCTGTGAAACTGGAAGTGCCCATTTTGGGCCTGATTTAAAGAATAATGTTCTGACAGAGACCAATGGAATGACTCTCTGCTGGGGCTCCAAAAGAAAGGAAAAATGATTATGGAAAAAATGATGAATACAAAAACAGAGGGTAACACATTTACAAAGAAAATCGGGCAGACAGTCTATGTTGTCCGTTATCATTTCAATGAAAATGCAAAGGAAACAATGCAGGAGAAGATTAACCGGATGCTGGTTACAGAAGCAAGTCGACAGGCAGTATATTAAAATTAGGTGGATGTAATTGAAGAAAAAATATGATATCATGTGAGTAACAAATCGGTATTTATAAAGGAGAATATTGATGAAACTATTTTTATGTTCGCACTTTTCAAGTGTAGGAAGTCTGATAAAAGAAGAAATTGAAAATAAGAAAGTCGCATTTATTCCAACAGCTTCGTTGTGTGAAGGCTACACCGGTTATGTCGGCTCGGCTCGAAAATTATTCAAAAAGTTGGGAGCAATCGTAACTGAAATTGATATTTCAACGGAGGCTTATTCAACGATACAGTCTGTTTTTGAAGATGCAGATGTGATATATTTTACCGGCGGAAATTCTTTCTTTCTTATGGACCAACTCCGTAAAACAAGAACTGATGGGTTGCTGAAAAAGGAATTGGTAAATGGAAAATTGATGATCGGCGAGTCGGCAGGCGCAATTATATGCGCTCCAAGCATCCAATATATCGAGCAAATGGATGAAAAGCCGGAGGACTACTCACAAGAAGATGATGCAGGGCTTGATTTGATTGATTTCTATGTTCTTCCGCATTATCTTACAGCACCATTTAAGAAAGTTACCGAGAAAATAATGACTGAGTTTTCGGATTTGAATCTATGCCCTATTAACAACCATCAGGGAATTGTAATTGATGGTGAAGGTTCAAAGGTTATTTGCAAAGACTAATTTGAAAAATCCTTTTTTGAAACTGGAAAATCGGAAGCTGAGGAGATAGACTATTGAGAACATATGAGAATAAAGACGAGCTTAAAAACGAGATAAATAAAAGCTTTGCAAAGTATATTTCAGAATTTAATGATATTCCGGAGCATTTAAAAGATAAGAGAATTGATGAGGTCGATCGAACTCCGGCAGAAAATCTTGCTTATCAGGTTGGCTGGACAACTCTTGTTATTAAATGGGAATCAGACGAAAGAAAGGGTATTCCTGTCAAAACTCCTTCGGATAATTTTAAGTGGAATCAGCTTGGCGAATTATATCAATGGTTCACAGATACATATGCTCAGCTGTCACTGCAAGAATTGAAAGACAGATTGAATGAGAATATCAACTCTATTTATGCAATGATTGATTCTCTGAGTGATGAAGAATTATTTAAACCACATATGAGAAAATGGGCTGACGAAGCAACTAAAACAGCTGTCTGGGAAGTATACAAATTCATACATGTTAATACAGTTGCTCCGTTCGGAACCTTTAGAACCAAGATTAGAAAATGGAAAAAGATTGCACTATAACTTCCAGTTTGTAGAATTCAAAAATTTAATATGAAATGTGAGATAGAGCGTATGGAAATAATCTATACGTTCTATTTTTTTGCCTTTTTTGAAAAAGTGATTAAAAAACTATTGACATTTTGTTACTGGTAGAAGCAGATGGTTATAAAAAGCTTTTGGTAACTATGAGTGCAAAAACAGATAGCTGCGAAAATTTATTATGAGCTAATAGCAAAATTTGATATTTTGTGATATTGAGAGTATGGGGAATCGTAATCTCCATTAAGTACGTCAGAGAATTATAATCCAGAAATGGGATTTTGAGTTACTCTAGGCGATACTTGCTTTAGAAAATGATTAGCCATAATGAGTTGGGACGTGGGAGGAGGAAGTGTAAAAAAAAGAGAGAGCCATAAGTAACTCTCTCTGTGATAAAATCAAAAAGTTATAGTATCAGTGGTTCGGTAAGATTACAAAAATCCTTAACAGGAATATTTTCTTTAAGTGGTAAAGCTGTCTCTAAAAAGGTTTCGTCTGCAAATCTTTCGAGTTCAGAATCAAAATGTATAATTGAAGCATTTGTATTTAATTGATATGGCGGAATTGTAACAAAATAATCATAATCTTCGTAAGAAGGAGTGGCGCAAGAAACTTTGATTTTTCCGCCTAATTTCAATTTTGCAAATTCTCCATAAATGGCAGTTAAGGCTTTTTTTCTTTCTTCATCAGAAGTAATTCTATCTACATATCTAATATACCAATAATCTATATTTCCCTCTTTTAATTCAATTAAATAATCGTATGATCTGGGTGTTCCGGATTTTATTGTCCATTCAACTTTATGCAGACTTGTCATCATGGAAAGTCCACGCATTAAGGTAGAAAAAAATTTTTCATGCACCTGAACAGTAGAGAGATCCAGAGAAAATCCATTGTCTGCAATTATCTTTTTCCGTTCCCGTATTTTCTTAGAAGAATATCCCGTTGCATCATATAATTCTTGGATAAGTTCTGGATCATCAATGGCTTTTGCAATTTTATCAATAGTGCTTTTATATGGTCTTCCAGATCGGGCACCGTTGAGCATTCGTGAAATGGTTGCATTATTTAAGCCTGTTTGTTCAGATAATTCTTTTTGTGTTTTTTTCTGTAAAATGATTTGAAGTATATTGATGAATCTTTCCTGATCGTAAACGCTGTCAGGATTTATTAGTGTGCCTGAATTTGATATAAATTCGTTCATTCAAATCTCCTCTTGACTTCTTTGACTTTGTATAAATTGACTTCTTGTATTTTATCTTATCAATTATATCCCTAAAAATCAATTTAAAACATAAAGAAATCAATAAATACTTTATTGATATTCCTTTAGAAGTCAAAGAAGTCAAAAACGTAATTGACATTTTGACATCTTTGTGTATAATGTAAATCAAGAAGTCAAAGAAATCAAACAAATCGAAAAGAAAGGAAGGAGGGCTGTGGATTGAAATATAGGGTTGTTTCGGTTTTGAAAGATAATAGACCACGTTTTTTGATTATTTCTGATATTGAAGAAATTGAAATCCTTCCATCAAAGTATTTGAAGCATCTGGATCAGATTAATGCTTCTCCGAATACTGTAAAATCCGCAGCCTTCGCACTTTCATATTATTACAATTATCTGCAGGAGCAAACGATAGGATTGGATGAGATTACATTGCTATCCTATTCAGAGCAGAATAAACATTTTATTGATTTCTTGTATTGGGTTAAGAGTGGAAAGCATACTGAGCATAATACACAGACGAGCAATAAGACCTGCAATATGTATCTTGGTGCAGTCTTCAGATACTACCAGTTTTTGGCACTGGAAGATGTCTTGCCAATGCTTAAAGTCTTACGAGTAAAAAAAGTATCATATTTTGACAGTATGGGAGTAAATCATCAAAATGCAGTGAATTCGTTTAAAGGTTTCTTCAAAGAAGAAGAACCTAATCTGGAAGAAATAACATCCGAAGAAATACAGGAGCTGATAAATGCCTGTACGAATGATAGAGATCGATTGCTGATAGCAATGATGGCAGAAACCGGTCTTAGATTAGGGGAAATTCTAGGAATCCATTATACCGAAGATATTGATTTTGAAAGAAGGACGGTTTGGGTAAGGTATCGTGAATCCAATACCAACTTGGCAAGAGCAAAAAATGCAGAATATAGAATGGCTTTGTTAAGTAATACAACTTTTGAGTTCTTGGTTAAGTACATTTCTGATAATCGAAAAAGTCTGATGAACTCGGAGTATCTATTTACAAAATTAACTGGAAAAAACAAAGGAGAGCCATTAGATGCGGATTCTGTGTATAGCATGTTGAAAAGGCTATCCAAAAAAACAGATATCAATTCCCATCCGCATCAGCTCCGACACTATTTTGCGGAGGAAAGAAGAAAAGAAGGATGGGATTTGAATGACATTCGTTTTGCCTTGGGGCATAAGAAAGTTGAAACTACCATTAAATACTTGGGTGAAAATAATGAACGATTGATAGAAGCGACAGATCAATACTACTCAAATAATGAAGATTTATACCAAATTGCAGATTTTCTGTAAAAGGAAGGAGGGATTACCTTGGCAGTATTAAAAATTGTTCCGAAGTTATATCAGGAAAAAATATCTGAAAAATTAAAGGAAGAAATATCTTTAGTTACGACTGGAGAAGCAAAATACTATAACCGGTTATACAAATTTTTTCAGTATACAGATATACAGTGTACTGCAGATATTAACTATGAAACGAGAAAAATGTATATGGATTCTCTTGAAAAAGAGGATATTTCAGAAAAATATAAAGCGGAATTACTGAGCTTATTTGATCGTTTAAAAATAGAAAATATGCCGGATGTCTATTCACAAGGAAAGCCCTTCTCTGTAGAACAGGAGTTTTTTAAGCAAGACAAATTGTTTTTGCTGTATGTCCCCAATAAGAAGAAAGCACAATCTTTCCGTCAGGTGGTTGATAAGAATGATTTGTTATGGGACTTAACGAGGATACATTCATCACAGTTGGTGCGACAGACAAAAATATTGCTGTGTGAAATTCTGAATATGGATAAGGTTCAAAGACATCGAAGATATTTTTTAGAACCATTAAAAGCACTTATACGGTTTTGCGATAAGTACGGAATAGATGATATTGAAGAAATGGAACAGGCAGACGAAAACAGATTTTATCTGTATTTAAACAAGGAGTCGGAAATTATAAAAAAACAGGCTTCTAAGATTGTTGAGTTTGCGAGAAGAACGTTATTTCTGACAGATTCAGAGACAAATTGGCGAGCGTGTATCTGGTATATGGATAGGTTTCAGTTTGATAAATCGAGAATCAATGCCAGTTCACCTGTTAAAAGCCTTTCATTTATTAATATTTACGAAAAAGAAAATCGTTGGTATTTACAATTATACGCAAAATATTTGGTCGGGATATCGGATCTGTCTTTATCAAATATCCGAAATACAATAAGTTTTATTTCACAATTTTTAAAATATCTGGATGGACAGAGTAAGAAAGTAACTGAACTGGAGATACAAGATATAGCGGATTATGTGTCTGTTTTGGAGGAGTCCGATATTAAGTATTCCACTTTTAACCGATATATCACACATATGCATACATTTCTACAGTTTTTGAAAATGAAAAATATTGAAGTGTTGAAGTTTTATCCGGAACGATTTTTAAAAAAAGGTTTTTCGGAACACAATGAAAGAAGTGTTCCAGAAAAAACAATTGCTCATCTAATTAAGGAGCTGCCGGCATTCCCAGAGCATTTACAGTTGATGTATTTGATTTTGTTTTGCACAGGAATTAGGAAAAGCGAGGTTTGTACAATAAAATCGGGAGCCTTTTATTCACAAGGCAATGAGAATTGGATGCGCATATATCAAAGCAAAATGCGGAGAGAAAAAGTCATTCCTGTTCCCAGTTTATTGGTTGGACTGGTGAATGATTATGAAAAAAAGTACGGAATAAAAAATGGGGAGTATTTATTCAAAAATAAAAAGGGTGGTGCATTTAATGGACAGACATTTTCAAATCAGATGATTCGGGAGTGTAAGGTTCGTGGGATTGCCTGCGGAGATTATATCTTTAGAGCACACGATTACAGACATAACCTTGCAACTTCAATGTACGGAAATGGGGTTTCTATACAAGGGGTACGAGATTATCTAGGACATTCAAGTGAGAATATGACAAAACAGTACATTGATTTCATGCCGGAACGTATTGTATCGGCTGAAGATAAATATTTCTCTAAAAATCAGTCATTTAAATTGAAAGGAGCAGAAGATGATGAAAGGTAATATTAATTTGATTTCGTATGACTGTTATCAACAAGCTACAGAAAAACAGTTGGCAGGACTGAAATGGAAGGAAAACAGGGTGTACTACATATCAGAGATTCATAATGAAAAGATGCAGGATGAGATTTATGGGTATATCGATGATAGATGTAGACGTTTGTCATTATCAACAGTAGTAAATGATATTTACAGATTTGATCTGTTGAAAGAATTTCTGAATGAGAAGTGTACAAGTTGTAGCAGCATCACTGATAAAAAATGGGAAGAACTGGAGAGAAGTTATAAAGCATTTTTATATAAAAAAGGATTGGCGCTGTATGTTAGAAGAAATAGACCGGATAGGCGGAATGTTGAGCAACAAAGTAGCGCTCAGATTTCTTTTCTGAAAATGTATTATGAGTATGTTGTGAAGTGTAAAACAGCAGATATTCCAGAAAATGAAAAAGATGTATGGGATATGAGAAAGTTGGATATTGTGCCAAGGAGTAATCCGATTCGTGGAAGATATAGATTAGATTTTCGTGAGATCAGGCAAAAAGAATTTAAAGAGATAATAAAGAAAATATTGTATAGCCACTGCCAGACAAAAGCAATGGGTAGTATAAAAGGTGAATTGCGTGGATTCCGTCGGTTTGCTAGTTTCATGTATGATCGATTCCCAGAAGTAAAGCACTTTACAGAAATTAGCAGGGATATGATAGAAGATTATCTGGTTTATATAAAAACGGATACCGGTCTTACATCAGTCAGTTACACGACAGAGCTGTCGGTTTTGGATAATCTGTTGGATGAAATAGGGCGTGAACTGGAAATAGGAAATATATGCAACCTTTTTCTGTCCAGTGATTGCAGAGCATATGACAACGCTTTATCAGAAGCGTATTCAGATGCAGAAATCAGAAAATTTAATTGTGCATTAACAAAATTAAAGCCCCAGTTAGGCAGATGTTTAATAATACATCAGATGCTCGGTACAAGAATAGAGGATACGTTGACTTTGCGAAGGGATTGCTTATCTGAGAAATCTGGACATTATTTTATAACTATTATCCAGCAGAAAACAAGGAAATACAAAAGACCAGTTAGCGATCAGCTGGCAGAATTGATTAGAAAAGCAATAGAAGTTTCAGAAAAGGAGCATCCAGATTCAGAATATATTTTTCTGCAAGATAATGGAAAATTGTATACAGATTCAATGCTGAAATATCATGTAAATATCATGATTTATGAAAATGATATCAGGGATGATAATGGAAATTATTTTGAGTTTCGTACACATCGTTTTAGACATACTTTTGGAGTAAAACTTACAGAAATGAAATTAGATGATGATAGCATTGCAAGGCTGTTGGGGCATAAGGATACACGAACCATACCACATTATCGGCGGTTAAGAAACGAAGCATTAGCGGAGGATACAAAGGCTGTACGAGATGAAATGAATGAATTATTAGCACAATACAGGAGGGAAAAGGAAAATGCAGAAACACGATAAAATGGTAGCACTGGCAAAAGAAAAAAGTGCGGAAATGACGGAAACAGCAATAACAGCTATTGAAACAATGTATAGAAAAAATATAAAAATTTCAGTTGCTGAACTTACAAAACTAACAGGACTTTCCAGAGGTTTTTTCTATAATAATCCGAATGTGAAACAGGTCATGATGGAATTGAAGGAAAAACAACAGGGAATGATATTGCGAAATCCTAAAAGTGATGCTATTGCAAAAGCACAGGAAGCACGGATTAAGAGTTTAGAACAGAAATTATCCGATAGTGTTCCGAAAAACGAATATGAAAGTCTTCAGAAAAAATATGAAGAATTACAGGTGAAATATAGTCAAATGAAAAAGGGAACACTGTTGAAGATGTACGACCAATTATAGGAAGAAAAGGAGAATATTTTATGCAGAACGAAATTTATGATGAGAAAAATGGACTTACTTATATGTTATGTGGTGATTATTATTTGCCAGAATTGGCACTTACAGATATCGAACCAACTTATGGGAAATATGGGATGCTTCGTAAAAGCTATTTACAGGAACACAGAAAGGCAAAATATCAAATATTGTTGTTACAAGGAAAACTTGTCGAGCATTTGAATCAGATTGATGCAGAAGCAAGGGATAGAGAAGAACAATTAGTAAAACAGATGATGGAGAAAGAAGGAATTACAGAGGAATTAAAAAGGCAAGACAACATGGAATGGACAAGGAGGATGAATACCCTTTGTCATGATGCAGAAGAGATGATTTTGACGGAAATGATATACACGAAAGGATAATGAACTGTATTGGATAGCAAGAATTTTGCAGCCCGGATAGCAAAAAAGTGGAAGTCCGGATAGCAAAAAAATGGAAGTCCGGATGGCAAGATTCTTGCTGTCCGGAAAGATAAAAAAGGGAGGGATTAAAAATGTTGGTTAAGTACATAATAAAAGTGTTTTTATATTTAATTCTTGCAGTAATGACATTGATTCACTGGTTATTAAAAATTCCGATGATATTGGGAAATATTTTGCTTTACTTTTTATCAATTATATTTATTCTGACAGGTGTTTTGAGTTATGGATTTGCATTGGAATCTGCAAGAGAATGTGGTCGAATGATAATAATTGGGATGGCATTTGGTGCAATACCAGACTTTGTCCCATTTTGGGGAAAAAGTTTAGAGACATTGGTTGCAAAACTGTTGAGTATGACAAATGAATGAGAAAGTCGATATGAAAGAGGGCTGTGAAAGGCGCTCTTTTCTTTTTGCAACTGTGGAATGGCAAGATAATAACGTTATATACAGTGTATATTAAGTAAAGCTATTGTATTTCTGCATGATGGGAACATAGGGAGTCCATATAAAGGCACTTAATACAGGCCATGATGGGTCGATCAGTACCGGTCATGCGAACAGTCCGGATGATATGATGAGCAGACTGTCTACAATGGTACTGATGGGGATTAAACTTCCGCTGGAAGCAGTTATGCGTCAGATCGCTTCCGGAATCGATATCCTGGTACATCTGGGACGCCTTCGGGATAAGAGCAGGAAAGTATTGGAAATCATGGAGGTATTGGGATATGAAAAAGGAGAAATCAGGCTTCAACCGTTATTTTCCTTTCAGGAGACGGGAAGTAAGGATGGAAAAATCCAGGGGGAGTGGGTGAAAAGATCCACGCTTACACGGACGGAAAAACTTATGGCGGCAGGGTATCAGCCGGAAGGAGTATGCCCTGGCAATAACGGAAAGTACTATTCTGGTGTTTCTGATCACCATGCTGTTCTATTCAAGACTGTGGATGATGGCAGTGCTTTTTCCTCTGGGAATGAAGTATTACGAAAGAATGATCCGTCAGGCGGAGGAAAAAGGGAAGAGACGTTTTGAAAGACAGTTCCAGGATGCACTTCAATCACTGGAAGCGCAGCTGAATGTGGGATACTCTATGGAGAACGCGATCAAAGAGGTACAGAGAGACCTGCAGATCATGTATGACAGACATGCACTTATTGTACGGGAATTTACGTACATGGTAAGGCAGCTGAATCTGAACGTAACCGCGGAAACTGCCTGGAAGGATTTTGCTGCAAGGGTAGCACTTCCGGAGGTGGATACATTTGTTACTGTATTTTCTCTGGCAAAGAGAAGCGGAGGTGACAGTATTCTGATCATTAAAAATGCAGTTAGACAACTTGGTGATAAAGCGGAAGTAAAAAGAGAAATCGATACCGTAATTGCAGCGAAGAAAATGGAATTTCAGATCATGTCAGTAATCCCTTTGGGAATTATTGGTTATATGCGTCTGAGCTTTCCGGAATTTATGGCGGGGTTATACGGGAATCTGCCAGGAGCGGCTTTTATGAGTATTTGTCTTGGAGCTTACATTGCTGCCTGGAGACTTGGATGTAAGATTGTGGAAATCGAGGTATAGAAATGTGGTTTTGTATCGGAATGTATTTCTTTCTCGGAGCTTGTGCACGGATGTATTTCAAGAAGAAATCTCTTTTCGGAAAATGGGACAGGCTTCTCAGGCAGATATTTCTTTTGATGATGGCGGTGACAAGTCTGGCATTTTTGTCGGAAATCGTGCAGAAGACAAGGACGGAAAACTCTGAAACCATGCAGATAAAGCGGAACGGGTACGGGGAAGGACAAAAAGAAGCGGCGCTTTCTATGCAGGTTGAAGGAGAAAAAAAGCAGGATATAGAAATTCAGGTGTCACCGAAAATTTACAGTGAAAAGCGGCTGGAAAAGGAGTTTCAGAAAGCGAGGGAAGAGCTTGTAAAAGTGATTTCCGGGGAAAATAAGGATCTGTCGCATATAAAGACAGATCTGGATCTGGTAACAGCATTAGACGATTTTCCGTTTTCGGTTTCCTGGGAACTTAGCAGATATGATGTAATGGATTCGCTTGGGAGACTGGATCAGGAAAAAATCCGGGAAGAAGATCCGGAGAATCAGGGGATTGGGATGAATATTACCGGAGTTCTGCATTATGAAGATAAGGTATATCCGTGTGAGATGGATCTGGTTATTTTTGCAGGACAGGAGAAAACGCTTTCCACGAAAGAACGGGTTCTGGAACTGGTAAGATCACAGGACAGTGCTACGAGGCAGAAAGCATATCTTACACTGCCTTCCAGTCTGGACGGCAGAAAAATTGCCTGGACAGAGGAGAAAGATTCAAAAGTGATTCCGATTCTGATGCTCGGAATGGCGATAAGTATTCTGCTTGTCGGAAGAGAAATACAGAAAGAAAGCAATCGGAAGAAGACGAGAAAAGAGCAGATGATGCTGGATTATCCGGAAATTATCACAGAGTTTACGATGCTGACCGGTGCCGGAATGACAGCAAAAAATGTGTGGAAAAGGATTGCGGAAGATTATGGGATCACCAGGGGAAAAACGGGAAGAAAAAGAGAAGCATATGAAGAAATCTGGAGAACCTGGCAGGAAATGAAAAGTGGGATTCCGGAGATAGAATGTTATGAAAGATTTGCAAGAAGATGTGATCTGATCCCGTATATGAAAATGGGAGCACTTCTTTCACAGAATCTGAAAAAGGGTGCAAAAGGAATTTCAGAAATGCTTCGTATGGAGGCAGTACAGGCACTGGAGGACAGAAAGAGCAGGGCGAGACAGCTGGGAGAAGAGGCAGGCACCAGACTTTTGATCCCAATGCTTTTGATGCTGATCATCGTGATTACGATCGTAGTTGTACCGGCATTTTTGTCGATCCAGGTGTAGGAGGTGAGAGAATGAAGGCGGTAAAAAAGAAGCTGTGGACAGGATGGATCAGAATTCAGAAGATTCTGACGGAAAAAGACGGGATTTCAACGGTAGAATTGATTCTTGTACTGGTCGTCATTATCGGTCTGGTTATCATTTTTAAGAAACAGCTTAATGAACTTGTAACTAAAATATTTGAAAAAATAACGAATGAAAGTTCAGGAATCTAAAATAAAAATTTTATTTCAGAAATGAGTGTGTACAGAAATGAAAAAAATGGTAAAGGGAGAGATTACTGCGTTTCTAAGCCTGGTCTTTCTTCTGCTTCTTACTCTGGTTGGGGCATTGCTGGAAAGCGCTTCGATCCAGCTGGCAAAGAATGAGAGAAGAGCAGACGCAGGCAGGGCAGTGGAATCTGCGTTTGCAGAATATCAGAAAGATCTTCTGGAGCGATATGGTATTTTTGCAATAGAAGGCAGTTATGAATCCGGAACAATGTCTGAAGAAAATATTTTAAACCGACTGTCCTTTTACGGGGCAGAAAATATAGAAACAGAGATTGCGGCAATCCGTTATCTGACAGACCAGAATGGGAAAGAATTTCTGCGGCAGGCGGTGGAATACGAGAAAATGAAGACAGGAGCTGCAGCGATAGAGAATCTGACGGGAAAGGTATCCGAATGGAAGGAGCAGGAACTGAAAGCAAATGAATATGGGAAAGAGAATATAGAGACGAGTAAAGAACTTGACCAGATGCTGGAAAGTGAAAAAGAAGAACTTCCTGCAGAAAATAATCCATTGGCGGATATTGTGGATATACAGGCGCAAGCACTGTTAAATCTGGTCAGTCCGGAAGGATTTACGCTGTCATCGAAAGGTGTAAAGTCAGAAGAGACTGTATCGAACCGAAAGCTCAGGCAGGGATACGGAACCATGAAGGAAAAAGATAATGGGGCCGGAGATACCATTTTTTTCAATCTGTACCTTATAGATAAGTTTGGCAATGCTGCAAATAAGAAAGAGAATACAGCACTGGACTATGAGATGGAGTATTTGCTGGGAGGAAAGGCGAGCGATAAGGACAATCTGGAATATGTGATCGGGAGAATCCGAATCCTTCGATTTGCAGTGAATTATGGATATTTGCTGACCGATAAGGACATGCAAATGGAAGTGGATACCCTTGCAGCGACACTGAGTGCAGTCTTTCTTTCACCGGAGATCGGACCTGTGATCAAGCATGCGCTGCTTCTTGCATGGGCTTATGGAGAAAGCCTTACGGATGTTAAGACGCTTCTGGCAGGAAAGAAGGTTCCGGCTGTAAAGAGTAAGGAAAGCTGGAATCTGACGCTGGATGGTCTGCTTGAGCTGGCAAAGAACAGAAGTATTCCGGAAGGGAAGGAGACTGAAGAGGGGAATTCTTATGAGCAGTACCTGCAAATGATGCTGGTTTTAAAGTCAAAGGAAGAACTGTCGATGAGAGCATTGGATCTGGTGGAAATGAATCTGCGATCCGGAATGGAGAAAACGTTTTTCCGGGCAGATGCCTGCGTATCAGGAGCAGACTTTGACATAACATGTTATCTGAGAAGAGGAATCCGGTATCAGTATCATATTTTATATCAATATCAGTAACAAAAAATGAAAATGTTAGGGAGGTGGATACAGGTGTCTTTTCTGAGGACAATCAAAATAATAAATAAAATTCCTTTGATGATGTATAGAAAAATATTGAATTACAAACACATATTTGATATTCGCAGAAGGGAGGAAGGATTTGATTTTCTACCTGATTTGATCGCCATATCTTGTGTCAAAGAAAAGGCATCTGTATCTGCCTCGGTAACAGTAGAAGCTGTACTTTGTGTTCCGCTTTTCCTATATGCAGCGGTGAGTCTGATCTGGATGCTGGAACTCAGAAGCATCCAGTCTGCGGTAAGATGCGGACTACAGAGTGCAGGAAAGCAGGTGGCAGAGAGTTTTGCGGAAATTCCGGTGCTGAATCCGATAAGCCTGCATGCAGATCTTGTAAATGCGGTCGGGAAAGAAAGGATGGATCGAAGTATGATTGTTGGCGGAAGCGGAGGAGTCAGCTGCAAAAAGTCCTGGGTGATACCGGGAATGGGAGTGCTGGAACTGACGGCAGAATATGAAGTAGAACTGCCGGTTCCCATCTTTCATATTCCGGTACTGCATTATAAAGAAAAAATGAGGATGAAGACATGGACCGGTTATGTAAAGACCTATGAAGCAGGGATTGGAGATAATGAGCTTGTATATGTGACAGAAACAGGGATTGTATATCACCGGAATTATCAGTGCACTTATCTGGAACCGTCCGTGCGCAGTGTTGCGAAAACACAGTTAGGGGAACTGAGAAACAGCAGTGGGGGAATTTATCATTTGTGTGAACGGTGTGGATGGATGCCGGGAAATGATGGCAACTGCTATGTCACAGATTACGGGGATCGTTATCATACTTCATTAGCATGCAGCGGACTGAAGAGAAAAGTTTATACAGTTCCTCTGTCAGAAGTAAAAGGAAAAGGAGCATGTTCAAAATGTGGTGGAAAATAGCAAAATTGGCAGGATTATTTTTTTTAGGATTCGGAGCAGTACAGGATATAAAATATCAGAAAATCTCGACAGAATATCTGCTCGCGGGAAGCTGTGCGGCGATTCTGTACCGTGCGTTATTTGGACGGATGCATTGGAGTGTATGGGTTGCCGGACTGGGATGTGGAATTGTATTTCTCATGATATCGAAATGGTCACAGGAGGGAATAGGGTACGGAGACAGCTGGATGATCCTGAATATGGGTATTTTTCTTGGGATCTGGAAGCTGCTTGGAATGCTGATGCTTGCATTTCTTGTGGCTGCGATGGCAGCAGGAGCAGGTCTTTGGAGCGGAAAATGGAAACGGACGACCAGAATGTCATTTTATCCTTTTCTTTTGATCGGCTATCTGGGGACATTTATATGGTAAAGCTAAAAGGAAGTACAGTAGTTGAGATGGCGTATCTGATGCCGGTAGTATTGCTTTGCTGGATGGCAGTCATTTTCGCACTTTTTTATTACCATGATAAAAATATTATCGGTGGGGCGGCATATGAGACTGCGATTGTCGGAAGTGAAGAATGGCGCTGGAAAAAGGAAATAGAAGATGGAAAAATGGAGCAGTATTTTCAGAAAAGAATTGAAAACAAACTGATATTTTTTGATACGGTATCGGTGGAAACTGCGGTAGTAAAAGATGAATTTGAAGTGACAGCAGGAGCGCAAAAGAGGAAAATGCGCGTATCTGTTAAACGCAGTGCGGCACTGACTGTGCCGGAGGAAAAAATACGCAGGAAAAAAGTATTGCAGGAGATTGTAGAAAGGAACCAGGAGGAATGAGGGAAGAGTACGAAAGAGATTTACATCATGCCTGGATGATTCTGGAAACAGATGAGCTATATAAAGAAGATTATCAGATGCGGATGCTGATGGAAAATGCAATTCCCGGACTCTTGTCGGTAAGAGGGCAGGGAAAAGATGATAAAAGCCAGTACCGCTATGAGATCAGTGGGAAGATATCCGTGAAGGCAAAGGGAGAAAAAGAACACTGGAAATTTGCAGACCTGGAAAATTTTATGAGACAGTTTATCCAGGTGCTTTATGCAGTGAAGAATTATCTGCTGGACGTGAACTGTCTGAGCCTTGAGCCGGGACATATTTATGTATCGGATGAAATCTATTACTTTTGTTATTGCCCGGGACTGGAAGGTAATATTCTGGAAAAGTTTCATGAGCTTACAGAGTATTTTGTCAGGGAGACAGATTATGAACAGAAAGAGGCAGTCTATCTGGCATATGAATTACATAAAGCTTCGATGGAAGAAAATTATAATATCGAGTATGCGCTGGAGCGGATACTGGAGAAGAAGGAGAATGAGATGGAGAGTATACAGCCGGAGAAAAAAGCAGGATATGATCTGCAGGAGGAACTGATCCTGGATGACTGGATTGCAGAACAGGAAATGAAAGGGCAGGTTGTAAAGGACAGGCAGAGCGTCTGGGGATTTCTGAATCAGCGCCTTCAGAAACGGAGAAAAAAACGGGAATCCCAATGGGATGAGATAGTGGCGGATGATTCAGAGGAATAAGTAAGATAGGACATGTTTTTCTTTTTACTACATTTTCCAGTTTATGGAAAGAAGTACTTGTAAAACAATTACGTGTTTTTTATAATAAAATATGATTATGTAATCGGCAGCAAAAGCAAAAAAGAAGTGCCTTTTCCACAGGAAGAAGTAACTGTTACTGTTCCGGCGTGAGCTGTGATTGTCCGTCTGACAATGGCAAGACCAAGGCCGGTGCCGTCTGGTTTATAAGTGACAAAAGGGTCAAAAATCGTGTCGAGATATTCCGGTGAGATTCCACATCCGGTATCAGATATGGTAATCTGAAGCATTTGGTCTTTGAGGACTGCTTCCAGACGGATTGAACCGGCAGACGAAATGGCTTCACGAGCGTTTCTTAAAAGGTTGAGAATCGCTTCATGCAGCTTTAATCTGTCGGCTGTCAGAGAGGGAAGATCAGGGGCTATCAGAGAAGAGAATCTAATGTCGGTATCTACACAGGAGGCGGCAAAGGACAGGCAGATCTGTCCAAAAAAGTCCTGTGCAGAAAACGTGCTCAGATGCAGATGTTCGCTGTTATTATAGGCAGACAGCTCCTGTAGCAGAGAGATTGTATATTCGATGTCTTCGCGAAGCTCTGACCAGTGGCTGAAATCTCTGGCTTCAGGATGACTGGACTCTATGAGCTGAAAGGTACTGTAGATCAGCGTCAGTGGATTGCGAACTTCATGACTGATCTTGCTGATCGTATATTGCTGTGAATCCAGAAGTTTCTGAAGTAATTCATGAATTTCCGGATTGGAATTCATAAGCTGATGTAACTTTTCATAATCATTTGCAGTAAATGGCATGGCAACGACTATCCTTTCCATGATATAAAGTAGTTGTAGTTTATCATTGAAAGGCTGGTTCGTAAACAAATTCGAGATTAATCGAAGAAAATGTAGAAAGAAGGAAAAAACATGAGGGATGAGAACTGTATTTTTTGTAAAATCGCAAATGGAGAAATTCCATCTGCAACCATATATGAGGATGATGATTTCAGAGTAATTCTGGATCTTGGACCGGCGACAAAGGGACATGCACTGATCCTGCCAAAAGAACATGCGGCAGATATTTATTCTATTGATGAAGAACTGGCAGGAAAAGCATTTAAGCTTGCAAAGAAGATCACAACAAGATTAAAAGATGTACTTGGATGTGACGGATATAATATCGTACAGAATAACGGGGAAGCGGCCGGTCAGACTGTATTTCATTTCCATATGCATCTGATTCCGAGATATAAAAATGACAAAAGCGGATTCGGCTGGAAACCGGGTAAACTTACAGATGAAGATCGGGATGAAATCCTGGAAAAACTGAAAGAAAAATAAAATAGTGAGGTACTGGAGTGAATTCTCAGAATAAGAATAAAAAGGAATTCGAGAACGTGTACTATAAAAATAAGGTCAACGTTTATCGGATAGCAATGGATTATTCTGGCAGTCACAAAGAGTCAGCGGAAGAGATATTCCAGGAGGTTTTTCTAAAACTATATACACACTTTGATACGGTAGATGAAGAATACATGGCAGCATGGCTGGTAACAACAACGAAAAATACAGCGATCAATTATATGAAAAAGCGGGCAAGAGAATGTCCGAAGGCAGATATTGAGCTGTTTTCGGATCTGCACTTGAAGGAATATGCGGAAAGTGCAGAGGAGCATGTATTCCACAAAATTTTACAAAAAGAAAAAGTGGGTTATGGATGGACGATTCTGGATGCGTTGTACGAAGAAAATGAAAACTGGTACGAAGCAATCACCATGGTTTACTGTCTGGAGAGAAAACAAAAAGATGTGGCTGAATCTATGGGGATCAGTATCCAAGCACTGACGGGTGTACTGTACAGAGCAAGAAAATGGGTAAAGATACATTACAATTCTGATGATTACACAAAATAGCACCGATGGATATGTAAAGAAAACAGGTGTCGTTCCGGCACCTGTTTTTGAACAATGTAAATAACTGTTGTTAAAAAATTATTTGGAAGCAGCATCTTCGATCAGACCGATAATTGTCTTGATCGGATCCTGCTGAGAAGACTGATTCATTGCATTTATGAAGTCTTCACGGGAATCATAAAGCTTGTGGACAGCTGTGAGAAGCTTTTCATCTGTAAGCTCTTCTTCTTCCATAACCATACTGAATCCCTGACGTTCAAAAGAACGGGCATTCAGTATCTGGTCACCACGGCTTGCGTTAGCTGAAAGTGGAATCAGAAGATTTGGTTTGCGAAGAGCAAGCAATTCGCAGATTGCATTTGCACCTGCTCTTGAGATTACAACATCGGCAAGGGCGAAGAGATCTTTCAGTTCATCCTGAATATATTCAAACTGAACATAGCCGTTCAGACCGGTGAGCTTTTCATCGAGCTTGCCTTTACCACAGAGATGAACAACCTGGAAATCTTTTAACAGTTCAGGAAGAATCTTGCGTACTGCATTATTGACTGCGACTGCGCCAAGACTTCCTCCGACGATCAGGATAACTGGTTTGACTTCCTTGAAACCACAGAAAGCGCGGGCTTTTTCTTTATCTCCGGTGAAAAGCTCCTGACGGATAGGGGATCCGGTAAGGACAGCTTTATCCTGAGGAAGGGAACTTAAAGTTTCCGGGAAGTTACAGCATACTTTTGCAGCTGAAGGAATGGAAAGCTTATTAGCCAGTCCCGGAGTCATATCCGATTCGTGAATGATAACAGGAACATGGTTCTTCTTTCCGGCAATCACAACAGGAACACTTACAAATCCACCTTTTGAAAAAATTACATCCGGTTTTAACTGCTTGATCAGGCGGTTGGCTTCACTGAAGCCCTTCAGGACGCGGAACGGATCCGTAAAGTTCTGAAGGCTGAAATACCGGCGGAGCTTACCGGAAGAGATACCATGATATGGAATTCCCTGCTGTTCAACCAGCTGCTTTTCCATACCGTTGTAAGAACCGATGTAATGTATGTCATACTGCAGTTCCCGAAGACGGGGAAGCAGTGCAATATTAGGTGTAACATGTCCGGCAGTACCTCCGCCGGTCAGAATGATGCGTTTCATAATAAAAATCCTCCCATTGATGGTGCGAATTAAGATTCGCAGTTGATACAGGCAGAGAGACTGCCCTGATATCATAATATTAAACAGGTGAAGGAAAAAGGTCAAGTTAAAGGGAAAAGAAATCCAAAAGAATGAGGTTTAAAATGGAAAAACATGAAGATAATCTGGATAAGCTTTTAAAAGCTGAACTGGAAAAAGAAGCCGGGGAAATCATGGAAGAAATGGACTCGGACGAATCACTGCAGGACATTTCCTTTCCAGAAGACCTGGATGAAAAGATGTGGAGTAAAATCCAAGAATATGAAGAACAGCAGAAAGCATATGAAAAACTGTCAGATGCCGACAAGGAGGCAATCCGTCTCGGACGAGAGGTTCAGGCGCTTCGCGACGGGAAAGATACGAAGGATCGGCTTAAGAAAGATGTGGAGAGTGACAGTTATATAGATAATGTTGTGCCAATTGAGCATGTGAAGCATGAAGCAGACAATAAAGCAAGTGACGACGGTACGAACGGAGAGACCGGGAAGGAAGCCGGAAAGAAGAAAGTTAAGAAGAGAAAACGGCACTGGAAGGTATATGGAATCGTGGCGATCGTGGCTGTGCTTGCTATGATGTGGAGTATGGTGAGTATTGGTGGGACGCCGTTCTTTGGCAGGGTGTTGAATGATATTATTGGTGATAGAGAAATGGTGAAGGTTAATACGGAAAGGGAGGATGGAGATAAGAATAAAGTTGATGTTTATGATGAGTCGAAAGTGTATGAAGATATTAAAGAAAAATTTGGAGGTGATGTTGTTAGATTAAGAATAACATCAAAGGAGATGTCATTGGTACAGAGTGATATAGATGAAGTGTTAAAGAGAGTCTGTCTGATTTACGATAATAAAAAAAATATAATCGAATATCAAATAGTTTTTAATTATAAGGAGCAATCTCATGGATATGATGTAGAAGATAAAAAAATTAAGGAGGAACAAATTAAAGTAGCTGGTAATAATATTGATATTTTTCAATATGAATTACCTGATGGTAATAAAGAAAATATAGCACAATTTACATATGAAGATGTATTTTATACGATCAATGCAACTATGGATGAGGACGAGTTTAAAGAACTTTTAAAAAATTTGTATTTTTTTTAAATATGGCGTGAGATTTTTCGCGCTCAATTGTTAATATAGTGTAGAGAGGAGGCGAAAGGTGAAAAAAAGTAAAATTTTGTCGCTGATTATGACAATGATTATGGTTTGTACATTGTTTATCAGTACACAAGGAGTTGCAAAGGCATCGGATGCACCAGAGTGTGTTGATGGCTCTTATTTGACAAATAACGATTCGTCAGAAGTGACAGTTGGCTCAATGAGTAGAGGCGTATATTTGAAAAGCGGATCATCAACAATTACAAAAGTAGGTCCAGGCAAAATTGGTGCAGGAGGAAACACAGTAGGGCAGAAATCGGTTTCCAAAATTACAGTAGATGTGAAAGTAGAAAGATATGTAAATGGAAAATGGGGATACTATACCTCATGGATTGAAACAAACTATAATTCTGTTTATGTAAGTACAAGTAAAACATTGTCTGTACCAACTGGATATTATTATCGAGTATGCTGCGTACATTACGCAAACTCAGACGTAAGTGATTCGTACACAGACGGCATTTACATCTAAAAATCACAAACCAAACATCCCAACCCCTTACCCACTCTAACTTACCCCGCACCACCAAAAAAAAAATAATTTTTATAAAATATCCATACGACTATCAACCGGTGCGGCAGTTAGCGAAAGTAAGGACGAGGGAACAATATGAGGGAGGGAGATGGGAAGATTCCTTTTAACACCTGCCTGAATTGCAGGTTGATAAAGTTCAACATCTCCGGTCTTGCAGACTGACAAGAGGGCGAACAGAACTGTAAAGACCACAACTAATAAATGTATTTTCTGATTGGACAGAAAGCATATGACCAAATAATACAACCCGGTCGTGAAGTATGTGAGTATGGAACATCAGAGCAAGCAAGAAACCTAACTAATGTTAAACTGAATTAGACCAAAACAAGCAGGTCGGGATAATTCCTGACCTGCTTGTTTTGACGCAAAATTGCGAAAAAATTATTTGATTACTGGTTATTGCTTAAATATTCTTTTAAAGCAAGTGAAAGCTGATCCGGGCAGGATGTTGCTTTGTATCCGCATTTGATACCTTCGATGCGTGAAATTGCTTCGTGAATATCCATCCCTTCAACGAGGCGTCCGATGCCCTGTAAGTTACCGTTACATCCGCCTGTGAACTCAACATTATGAATACGTCCAGCTTCATCTACTTCTAAGTGAATATTCTTAGAACAGACGCCGTGTGGTGTAAATTCCATGAGTATAATCCTCCTTTATATTTATACTATTATTGTGTCTTATAAAATTGCCTCAATGATTATAACACAGCCTTATAAGAAAATGCTAGTGCATATTATAAGAAATCTGATATAATAGCTATTGTAATTTTGAAGGGAAATCTATAGATATAGATAAAAACAATATGTAGGAAAAACGGAGGATTTTCAAATGATAGGAATTATCGGAGCAATGGATGAAGAGGTTGCAATCTTAAAGGAATCGATGGAAGTTCAGGATACGATGGAACGCGCCGGAATGACTTTTGTCAAGGGTATCATGAGTGGCAAGGAAGTTGTAGTTGTAAGAAGTGGTATCGGAAAAGTCAACATGGGAATCTGCGCACAGATTCTGATTGACTGTTTTGGTGTGGATACACTGATCAATACAGGTGTGGCAGGTTCTCTGGATGCAGATATCAACATCGGGGATATCGTGATTTCTACAGATGCAGTTCAGCACGACATGGATGTAAGTATGCTTGGCGATCCGGTAGGACAGATTCCGAGAATGGATACCTTTTCTTTCCCGGCGGATAAGAAGCTTGTGGAGCTGGCAGTGGAAGTAAACAAAGAAGTGAATCCGGACATTCAGACATTTACCGGAAGAGTGCTCAGCGGAGATCAGTTTATTTCCGGCAAGGAGAAGAAAGAATATCTGGTAAAGACATTTGATGGAAAGTGTGCGGAGATGGAAGGCGCAGCAATGGCGCAGACCGCATATCTGAATAAAGTTTCGTATGTCATTATTCGTGCAATTTCGGACAAAGCTGACAACAGTGCAACGATGGATTATCCGGAGTTTGTGAAGATGGCAATCACCCATTATGTAGGGCTTGTCAAAGGTCTTGTAGAAAGAATGTAATGCGTAAGGCAGCAAAGTAAAACAAAAAAGCAGCGTCATTTTCCAGACAGGATGTCGGATTGTGGCGAACGATTAGGGAATCCAAATTCGGAGGTTTACGGTATAATGACGGTAAATCTAAGAAGGAGGATTCTTTTTATGTTGGAAATGTTCGTGGTGAGAGAAACGGTATTTTTTCTGACGGGAGTGATGATCGGGATCGGCGCAATTGCAAGACTGATTACCGGGATTTCACTGAAAAAGCTGGTAAGAGCAGCAAGTAACATGAGTAAAAGCAATCATCCGCTGATGCGGCTTGTAAGGGCGAAATTTGAGCATGGGTGTATGGTGAGTGATAAAGTACAGAATGTTGGTGCATTTGTAGAGAAATATTTGTATGAATACCGGGTGCTTGGCGTGCGGCTGCACACCTGGAGACAGTGGGCGAAGGGGAGCATCTGGCTCTGCCTTATCTTTGGAGCCACAGGAACAGCGCTTGCTTATGCAGCGGGGGAGAGGGAACAGGGACTTTACAGATATGGTATTTTGGGCGGTATGGGAGCTTTGGCGCTCTTTTTACTCCGGATGCTTGCGGATGATGCCTATCAGCTGGAGGCAGCGAAAACCTATATGGTAGATTTTCTGGAAAATACATATGCTCATCGCTATGAGAAGACCAATCAGAAAGAAATCCAGGTTACGGTTCAGAGAGCGGATGAGATTCCGGAGAAAATGGATGCAGAGGAAAATGAAGCGGCGCATTCTGGTCAGGTGCAAAGACCATTTTCAGAAGAAACCGTGCCAGCAAGCGCAGCTACGGTAAATGCGGCTTCTGCGAACGAAAAACGGTATACGGAAGATGGAAAAATGCAGCAGACAGTAGCAAAAGTGGGACAGGCGAATGCAAATCAGGCTGATGAAATGCGGGCGCAGCAGCCGGGAGCACGGATGGAAGATACAGCCGGTTCCAGATTTAAGCAGGAAGATACCGGCGAAAAGCTGGAGCCGACAAAAGAGGCAAGAATCCGGGAAATTCTGGAAGAATTCCTTGCCTGACTGGTATGGATAATCGCAAGTTAAGTGAAATCTGCCCAGTATATAAAAAAGTCTTTTTCGGGTAAAAACGTGATTTAAAAATATAAAATACCGATATGTGGAAAAACTGATTCCAGATATCGGTATTTCTATTATTATTGGGCAGGTGGTACACTTTTGCAGTTCACAGTTTCACAGAAAAAACACAGAATGAACACAGATTGCCCCCAGAAGTTTCACAAATCATCCGTATAATTGAAAAGCATGAAATTTTGTAGTCAGGAGGAACAACATTGATTGAGGTAAAAAATCTTGTAAAGAAATACGGCTCACATCTGGCTGTAGATCATTTGAATTTTACTGTAGATACCGGGCAGATCTATGGATTTCTGGGACCGAATGGTGCCGGAAAGTCCACAACAATGAATATTATGACCGGCTATCTTGGCGCCACAGAAGGTGAAGTGCTGATCAACGGGCACAATATACTGGAGGAACCGGAGGCAGCAAAAAAATGTATTGGTTATCTGCCTGAGATGCCACCGCTTTACACGGATATGAAGGTAAATGAATACCTGCGGTTCGTAGCGGAGCTGAAGAAGATCCCGAAAAAGGAACGGCAAGAGCAGATTGAGAAGGTCATGCTGATGGTGAAGATCATGGATGTACAGGACCGGCTGATCAAGAACCTGTCCAAAGGTTATAAGCAGAGAGTCGGACTTGCGCAGGCGATCCTTGGATTCCCGGAGATCATCATTCTAGATGAACCGACGGTCGGACTGGATCCGAAGCAGATTATTGAGATCCGTGAGCTGATCCGCGAGCTGGCAAAAGAGCATACCGTGATCCTGAGCTCGCACATTCTGGCAGAGATCCAGGAAGTCTGTGATTATATTATGATCATTTCCAAAGGGAAACTGGTGGCAAGTGATACACCGGAGAATCTGGAAAAGCTTCTGACAAATCAGCAGACTGTGGAAATTCTGGCGAAGGGAAATGAAGAGACGGTACGGAAAGTCGTCGGCACAATCGGCAATGTTCAGAAGGCATCTGTGGAGCAAGGAAAAGAAGAAGGAACGGTAAAGGCGAGTCTGTTCCCGAAGGCTGGAAAAGATATCAGGGAAGCAGTATTTATGGCATTTGCACAGGCGGGCTGTCCGTTACTTATGTTGTATCACAGCCGCACGACGCTGGAGGATGTCTTCCTGGAGCTGACACAGGGAAGCACACCCGCAGCCGCAAAAGCGATGAAGGACGGTGAAAAGAAAGGCTGGATGACAAAGCGGCATAAGAAAAATGCGCAGGAAGAGGCAGAAGAGAACGAGCTGACTGAGATGGATGAAGAGCCGGAAGAAAATGCCGTTCCGACAAGTGAGGATGAAAAGGAGGATCTCGAAAATGACAGCAATTTATAAGCGAGAATTAAAATCCTATTTTCAATCAATGACAGGCTATGTTCTGATCGCATTCCTTGTGATCTTCACGGGAATCTATTTTATGGCGTACAACTTAAATTCGGGATATCCGTATTTTTCATACGTTCTGATGAACATCAACTACGTGCTGATCATTATTATCCCGATGCTCACCATGCGTTCATTTGCAGAGGAACGGAAGAACAAGACCGACCAGCTCCTGCTTGCCGCACCGGTGAAATTATTTGATATCGTGATGGGAAAATACCTTGCGATGGCGACAGTATTTGTGGTACCGTGCCTGATCTTCTGCATTTTCCCAATTATCATTAAGAGCTTTGGAACGGCGTATCTGAAGGTGGATTATCTGTCGATCCTGATGTTCTTTCTGCTCGGATGCGTGTATCTGGCAATCGGAATGTTTCTTTCGTCACTCACAGAAAGCCAGATCATTGCGGCAGTAACAACCTTTGGCGTTCTGCTTCTGCTCTATCTCTGGGGAGGACTGATCAATTTCCTCCCGACATCAGCTACAAGCGGCATGATCGGCATTGTGGTACTCGTTACCATTGCAGCACTGATCATCTACCGGATGACGGGAAACTGGATGATAGCAGGAATTATCGAAGCGATCGGAGTTGTTGCGGTTGTGATCGTAAGCTTTGTAAAATCTTCATTATTTGAAAATATTCTGGTCAACATCATGAAGAAGCTGTATCTTGCAGATATATTTGATAACGTAGCGTATAACAAGCTTTTCGATGTGAGCGGGCTGATCCTGTATCTGACTGTGGCAGGTGTATTTATCTTCCTGACCATGCAGTCCATTCAGAAAAGACGTTGGAGTTAGGAGGGAGAAGACATGGAAAAAATCAGAAAAATGTTTACCAGCAAGTCATCCCGGAACGGAACTTACAGCGTAGGGCTTGCAGTGATCGTGATTGCGATTGCGATCGTGATCAATCTGGTGGCAGGACAGCTTCCGGAAAATGTAAGAAATATTGATATCAGTAGTAACAATCTGTACGATATCAGCAGTGTATCTACAAAAATGCTGAAGAAGCTGGACAAAAAAGTAGATCTGAAGGTGATCGCAGAACAGGATTCTGTGGATACCCGGATCAAGATGTTTGTGAAAAAATATGCGGCGCTTTCCGGCAAAGTAAAAGTGGAATGGGTGGACAGCGTACTGCATCCATCAGTTCTTCAGAAATATAATACCGATGGAAATGTGATTGTTGTATCGTGTGATGCAATCGGAAAGTCTACAACGATTTCATTTTCAGATATTATCCAGTCGGATTATTACTCTTATTATACGACCGGAAGTGCCAGTGAAAGTTCTTTCGATGGCGAAGGACAGCTCACCAGCGCGATCAATTATGTAACAAGCGAAGAGACGAGCAAGATTTACCGAACCAGTGGTCACGGAGAATCGACATTTTCAAGTTCGGTAAGTGATCTGCTTACCAAGAATAATCTGGAGACGGAAGAAATCAACCTGAGTATGAATCCGGAAATCCCGGATGACTGTGACCTGTTGTTCCTCTATGCACCGACTTCAGACATTACAGATGATGAAAAAACGATCATTGAAAATTATCTGAATGATGGTGGGAAGGTTTATCTGATCCTTGGAGATACGACTGCAGATACACCAAATCTGGACGGAATTATGTCTGATTACGGACTGAAAAAAGTCAGTGGTTACATTGCAGATACCCAGAGATGTTACCAGGGAAATTATTATGCAATCTTCCCACAGCTTTCTCTAAGCGGGGATCTGGGAAGTGGCATCAGCAATCAGATGGTACTTCTGCTGAATTCACTTGGTATGGAGAAAACAGATACGGATAATGATAATCTGACGGTTACTCCGTTTATGCAGACATCAAGCAGTGGATATGCGGTAACGGAGGATGACCAGACTCAGGGACAGTATATCCTGGGAGCCGTTTCTACCAATACGGTTTCTGCGGATTCTTCAGATTCAGACAGTGAGGATACAGATGATTCGACCGATTCAACCGAAACAAAGACAGCAAGACTTACCGTACTTGCTTCTGCATCTATGATCAGCTCGGATATCACAGATCAGCTGACGACACTGGATAACCTGACTTTGTTTGTAAATTCAGTGACAGAGAATTTTGATAATGTAAACAATGTTGCGATTGAAGCGAAGAGTCTTTCAACTGAGACCAACACACCGATGCATGCAGGTGCATTCAGCATCCTTGTGATCTTTATTATTCCGCTTGCAATTCTGATCCTTGGATTTGTGATCTGGATGAGAAGACGGAAAGCGTAAGAGGCAGGAGGAAAAAAGATGGAGAAAAAAACAAGGACAATAGGAATCCTTCTGCTCGTACTGATTGTTCTGCTCATTACATTTTTCGGGCTGAAAAAATGGAATACATCTAAGTCAGAGGCAGAAGAGAAGAAAAAAGAAAACGCAGTGGTGCATATTTTTGAGACAGATTCACTGGAGTCGATCAAGTATAAAGAAGCATCCGGGGAAGAAATGTCCTTTGTAAAAGAGGATGATACCTGGGAGTATGCGACGGACACCACGATCGCACTGACGGAGAGCAGTATGCAAAATATGGAAGATGCATTTTCGGATATTCAGGCGGTAAAAGAGATCAAGAATCCGGATGACCTTTCGGACTATGGATTTGATTCGCCGGAATATAATCTTACGCTGACCGGAAAGGATGGCGAGGCACATAAATTTCTAATCGGGAATGCTTCCGGAGAAAATTATTATTTCATGGAAGATGGAACAGAAAAAGTGTACACGGTATCGGCTGATCTGATTTCGGAAATGGTATGGCAGCTTGCAGATGTTGCTGAAAAGGACAGCTTTGTAACAGTTACATCCGATAACTTTGTAAAAGAGACTGTGACAAAACCGGGTGACGAGGTAAAAACCTATGAAGCGGACAATGAGGATCAGGAAGATACTGTCACAAGTATTATGACAGCACTTTCCGGATTCTATTTTACAGATTGTGCAGATTATCATGTGACGGACGCGACGCTTGGCGATTATGGGCTTGCGGAGGATCAGCGGACGAAGGTGGAGCTGACTTACAAGGATACGTCGGATGATGATAAGGAAAAGACGGTTACATTCTACGTGGGAAGCAAGGACGACAGTGCGACTTATTATTATGTACAGATGGACGGTTCACAGAGAGTAAGCCGGGTGCTGATCGATACGGTAGAGAAGGCGCTTGGATGGAAAGTGGACAGTAGTGCAGAGTAGAAGAGGTTGTAGGAAAATTAAATAATAAGTAAGAGGGACGATGTCTTTTGGATGACAGATTTTTCTTCCAGATAAAAGGAAATAAGTGAGTGTAGGTGTTCACTTATAAAACTGGAAGGGAGCAGATTGAAAAGACATCGTTCTTTTTTTATAAACATGCTGAAGGCGAAGTTATATGGGAAATACCAGATGATTATATAAAATAATGCAAAATAACAATAAAAGATATATTTTTAACGATATACTTATACATATTGAACAGTCAAAATGTTTATTGACAGGTAAAAATGGAGCAAAAAAGAGAAGAAAAGAAAAAAACGGAGACAAAAAGCAGTATGTGGAAGACATGACGACATTTCGAGGGAAAAGAGAATGCTATATAATTCAGACATGCATAAAACAGATGAATAATTATTCAGAACAATGTGCGAGGAGGAAAGAAAATGAATTGGAAAAAAGTTAGTGCAGTAATGTTAGTAGCAGTGATGACTGCATCGTTAGCAGCATGCGGCGGAAGTGGAAGCGGAGATAAAAAAGAAGAAAGCAAAGATACCGGGAAATCTCTTACAGTAGCAATCTGGGACAGCAACCAGGAACCAGGACTTCGTGAAATTATGGATGATTTCACAGAGGAGACAGGAATTGATGTAGATATCCAGATCACTCCATGGAGAGATTACTGGACAATGCTTGAAGCAGCAGCAACAGGCGGATCTATGCCAGATGTATTCTGGATGCATTCCGATCAGATTGGTACATATGCAGAATATGATGATATTCTTATGAACCTTTCCGATAAAATTAAAGACAGTGATAAAATCGATTTATCAAATTATCCAGAAGAACTGGTTAAAATTTACCAGAATGCAGATGGAGATCAGCTTGCAGTGCCGAAGGATGTAGATACCTGTGCAGTATGGTATAACAAGAAAATGTTTGATGAAGCAGGAATTGATTATCCGACAGATGACTGGACATGGGATGATTTCCGCGAAGTTGCAAAGAAACTTACTAAAGATGACGGAAGCCAGTACGGTGTAGCTATAGCACCGGCAAACTACCAGGAATCATGGTACAGCACAATTTACGCATATGGTGGAGAAGTTCTTACACCAGATAAGAAAAAATCCGGATTTGATGAGCCGAAGACAATTGAAGCAATGGAAATGATCGAAAATATCATTAAAGATGGATCAATGCCAGATTATACTGTACTTTCAGAAAATGATTCAACTGCACTTATGGAAGCTGGAACAGTAGCAATGACATTCCAGGGATCATGGAGCATTCCGGAACTTGCAGGTAATGATTATGTGAAAGAAAACTGTGATATTGCACCTCTTCCGAACGGACCAGAAGGAACAAAATCCATTTACAACGGACTTGGCTGGGCAGCATCTGCAAACAGCGAAAATCCAGAAGGTGCATGGAAACTGATCGAATATCTTGGCTCAAAAGAAGCTCAGGAAAAACAGGCAAATCTTGGAGTTACAATGTCAGCATATGAAGGAACTTCAGATACATGGGTAAATTCACATCCGGAATTTAATATGCAGGCTTATCTTGATATGAGAGAAGATGCACAGGCATATCCAAGTTCCAAGAATACACAGGTATGGTTCCAGATGATGTTAGAGAAGATGGTAGACGGATTCAGCGGTGCAAAACCTATGAAAGATGTTTGCGAGGATGTTGCAGTTGAAATGAACAAGTTCCTTGCAGAAGAATAACAGCAAATTTTTAATGGGGTATCTGAAATGGGTACCCCTTTTGAAATCTAAGGATGGTAAGAGATGAAGGTAAAAAAAACAAAGAAAAAAATGACAAACAGGGAACGCTCGGAATTTCTTTGGGGCTGGCTATTTATTCTGCCGACAATGGCGGGACTCATGATTTTAAATATTATTCCAATCTTCCAGACAATCTATCAGAGCTTTTTTAAGACAGGCTCATTCGGAAGAGGAAATATTTTTGTTGGACTCGAAAATTATAAGAGACTTTTTGCCGATGGTGCGGTATGGCAGGCTCTTTTAAATACATTAAAGTATGCAGTAGTGGAAGTCCCATTTTCGATTATAATTGCGATTGTACTGGCAGTTATGCTGAATCAGAAAATGCGAGGACGTTCTATTTACAGAATGATTTATTTCATGCCTATGGTATGTGCACCGGCAGCGGTTGCTATGGTGTGGAAATGGTTATATAACTCAGAATTTGGACTTTTAAACCATATGTTAGAAGCCATAGGACTTCCGAAAGTTAACTGGGTATCGGATCCGAAAATAGCATTTATTTCGCTTGCAATTGTAGGAATCTGGAGTGTTATTGGATACAATATGGTTCTGTTCCTTGCAGGACTGCAGGAAATTCCGAAAGATTATTATGAAGCGGCAGAAATTGATGGTGCAAATGCAGTAACACAGTTTTTCAAGATTACATTACCGCTTATTTCACCAACAATGTTTTTTGTTGTCATCACAAGAGTTATTGCTTCCTTACAGGTATTTGATTCTATTTTCATGATGATCGGTAAGAACAACCCGGCTCTTCCAAAGACACAGTCACTGGTATATCTGTTCTACCGATATGCGTTTGTGGAAAATAACAAAGGATATGGATCAGCGATCATTGTATTGCTTCTTTGCATTATTATGCTGATAACTGTATTCCAGATGAAAGCACAGAAGAAATGGGTACATTATAACTAGAGTAGGTGAAGAAAATGAAAAAAATAGGAAATTGGCACAAATTAATAAAACATGTAGTTCTGATCATAGGCGCATTGATCATGTTGGTTCCATTTGCCTGGATGATCCTGACTGCATTTAAGACCAAATCAGAAGCAACGCAGATGAATCCATTCATAATTTTTCCGTCACAGTGGAGAACGCAGGCATTTGCAAATGTTGTCCGGAAAATGGATTTTATCAAGATGTACATTAACACACTGTTAATGATTTTCGGAAGAATTGTATGTGCGGTACTTACTGCAACAACGGCAGGATATGCATTTGGAAGATTAAAATTTAAAGGAAGGGATCTGTGTTTTTCATTGGTACTTTTCCAGATGATGGTTCCGGTTCAGATCTTTATTATTCCACAGTATCTGATGGTATCGAAGATGGGAATGCTGAATACGATTTTTTCACTGATTTTCCCTGGACTGGTTACTGCATTTGGTACATTCCTTATGAGACAGGCGTATATGGGTCTGCCAAAAGATCTGGAGGAAGCTGCCAGATTGGATGGCTGTAATATCGGTCAGACATTTTTATATGTCATGATGCCACTTACAAAATCATCTATGGTTGCACTTGGAATCTTTACAGCATTATTCGGATATAAAGACTTGATGTGGCCATTGATCGCAAATACCAATCAGCAGTCTATGCCACTTGCAGCAGGACTTGCAAAATTACAGGGACAGTTTTCATCAAACTATCCGGAACTGATGGCCGGATCACTGATTGCCTGTATCCCAATGCTCGTACTTTATCTGCTGTTCCAGAGACAGTTTATCGAAGGAATTGCAACTTCAGGCGGTAAATTATAGGGATTTACCGCGGTGAAGTTTTTGATATTCGCTGGGACTGATGTGATAAACCCGGCGGAATGCTTTTGAAAATGTCTGGGAGTCAGGATAACCAATCTGGTGAGAAATATCCTGTATTCCAAAGTTTGTAGAAGTAAGAAGTTCCTGTGCTTTTTGCATACGGAAAAGAAGGAGATAATTCTGTGGCGTCTGCCCCTGGTGTGACTGAAATAAAGAACACAGGCGGGAACGGCTGATTCCGAGATAATTGGAAATATCCTGTACATGGATATTACAGTCATAATTATCCGAGATAAATTCAAGTGCCTGTGCAAAAAGGGTAGCATTTGTATCTGCTTTTGAACCAGCAGGAAAAGCATTTTCAGCCGTATTTGACGAAATCAGCAGGGACATCAAGTGAAATAGACAGCTAAGTCGTCTGAGATCGTTACCTGTAGCTGGTTTCCAAGTATTTAGTAACTGCTGGATCAAGATAGTAAATTGTTCAACAGGTATATAACTGTCACGAACAGGATTCTCCGAGTCAAAACCGGCCTGTTTTAGCCATAAGGATGCCTTTGGACCATAAAAACTGACCCAGGCGTAGTGCCACGGATCTTCTGAGTCAGAACTATAGCAAAGCGGTGTATCAGGTGGACACAGGAAGAGCTGTCTTCGTGAAAGATGCCAGGTTTTTCCGTTGACCTGAAAGGTACCTTTTCCGTCTATGATAAAATGTAAATGATATTGCGGGCGCGGTTTGTCCCATGTATGTCCAGGAGGGCATTTCTGGATGCCACATGAAAAAAGGGACAGATCACTGCCCTGTGGATTAAGATGTGACAGGCAATGGTAATCTGGGTATTCTTCGTAAATCGGTGTTGGCATAATTTTATAGTTCTCCTTTTTCAAAATACAATTTACGGTATTGTGCTGGTGTAACAGAAAAATTCTTTTTAAAAGCCTTAGAAAAAGTCAGTGTATCGACATAACCAATCATTGCCGCAATATCTGTGACAGAAAATTCTGTATCCCTTAGCAATTGTGTGGATTTTTCGAGACGATAGGAAATCAGATATTCCTGAGGAGAAGTATTTAATCTTTTTTTAAACAGTGTATATAGCCAGGAACGAGTAATTCCAATATAATCTACAATATCTGCAACGCAGATATGATCGTAATTTTTCTTAATAAAACTTAATGCAAGATTGATATAATCTTCAGGAGAGTAAACAGAAGGCATGTTATCATCTGTGTTGATTTGACTTGTGGAGGACAAAATGGATAATATATGATATAAATAAGCGGTCCTTTTAATGTCATTTGAAAGAGTATGTTTTCTGTCCTGAAGCATTTTTAGGATTATGGTGTAAAATTCGGAAACAGGTGTTGTCAGAGCACATATTGGATGTTCTTTACTGAGAGGAGTTCCTTCCAGGTACAGAGCAGCTTTTTTCCCGGAAAAACCAATCCATGCATATTGATAAGGATTATCTGGGTCTGCATGATAGTAAGTTGTTACCTGTGCAGGGACAAGAAAAGCCTGGTTTGTGTTAAGTTCATATTCAGTATCTTCGATTTGAAGATATCCATGTCCACCAGAGATGAAATGGATTACGTATTCATTTCGCCATACAGGACCAAATGAATGGGTTGGAGAGCAATTCTCAAACCCACAATAAGTTAAATATAAATCTGTAGTTTGATGACCGACGGCATACAGACAGTCATAATTTTTACTGCTTGGTTTGCTTTCCTGAGATGCCATAAAATTTCCCTCCTAAGATAAAAGTATTTTAACACGGAGACCGGAAAAAGTCTATAAGGTCACAGCAGAGTTGGCAAAACAAAAAGAAAGGAAGTGTTAAAATATGCCAATCATATACAACGAAAAAACGAGAGAGTTTCATCTTTACAATCAGGAGATCAGCTACATCATCAAGATCCTTGACAACGACCAGCCGGGACAGCTATACTACGGGAAACGCCTGACACACAGAGAAGATTTCAGCCACCTTTTTGAATATGCGATGCGCGATATGTCGCCGTATGCTTTCGAGGGAAATTCCACATTCTCACTGGAAAATATCAAGCAGGAGTATCCGACTTTTGGCTGCGGAGATATGCGTTTCCCGGCATATGAGATCGAGCGGGAGAACGGAAGCCATGTAGTCGAGTTTGTATATAAAGAGCATAAAATTTACAATGGCAAACCAAAGCTTGAAGGACTTCCGGCGACTTATGTAGAAAGTGACGATGAGGCACAGACACTGGAGCTGGTTCTGGAGGATGCAAGTATTGGAACAAAGATTATCCTTCTGTATACGATTTATGAAGCATTTCCTGTCATCACAAGAAGTGTACGTTTTGAATGTGATTCTGACGAAAAGATCACACTTCTTTCTGCAATGAGCGCCTGTGTGGATCTGCCGGACAAGGATTATGAGATGATCGATCTTGCCGGTGTGTGGGCGAGAGAGCGCCATGTGAGAAGACATAAGCTGGATTACGGTATCCAGAGTATTTACAGTATGCGCGGATGCAGCAGCTACCAGTTCAATCCGTTCCTTGCACTTGCGCGTGAAAATGCAGACGAGTTCCAGGGGCAGGTCTACGGTTTCAGCCTGGTTTACAGCGGAAATTTCCTTGCACAGACAGAGGTAGACAATTATGATACCGCCCGTGTGCTGATGGGAATCCATCCAAATGGATTTAAGTGGACACTTGGAAAAGGCGAATCCTTCCAGACACCGGAGATGGTAATGGTATATTCGGAAGCCGGACTTAACGGAATGAGCCAGGCATTTCACAAGCTGTACCGAACCCGTCTGGCAAGAGGAACCTGGAGAGACAAGGTACGCCCGATCCTGATCAACAGCTGGGAAGCATTTTATTTTGATTTTGATGCGCCGAAGCTTCTGGGACTTGCGGATGCGGCAGCAGACCTTGGAATGGAGCTTTTTGTGCTGGATGACGGATGGTTTGGAAAGAGAAATGATGGAACTTCTTCGCTCGGCGACTGGTATCCGAATGAGGAAAAATTAAAAGGAACCTTAAAAGAACTGGCAGAAAAGATCAATGCCAAAGGTTTAAAATTCGGGCTCTGGATTGAACCGGAGATGACGAACAAGGACAGTGATCTGTACCGTGCACATCCGGACTGGCTTCTGGCTGAGCAGGGCAAGCGGATCTGTCACAGCCGGAATCAGTATGTTCTTGATTTTTCCAAAAGGGAAGTTCGGGAATATATCGGGGATATGTTGGAAAATCTTCTTGCAGAAGTGCCGGTATCTTACATCAAATGGGATTTGAACCGTACATTTTCAGAGGTATTTTCAAATGGAAATGACAGAGAGTATCAGGGAAAGGTCTGCCACAAATACGTTCTCGGCGTGTATGAGCTGTATGAGCGCCTGACCAGCCGGTTTCCACATGTATTGTTTGAATCCTGTGCAAGCGGTGGAGCAAGATTTGACCCGGGAATGCTTTATTTTGCGCCGCAGGGATGGACTTCGGATGATACCGATGCAATTGAACGTCTGAAGATCCAATATGGAACCTCGATGGTTTATCCGGTAAGCTGTATGGGAAGCCACGTATCAGCGTCACCGAATCATCAGACGAACCGTGTGACACCGATCGAGACAAGAGCGGATGTGGCTTACTTCGGAACGTTCGGATATGAGCTTGACCTTCTGAAGCTCAGTGAGGAAGAAAAGGCAGAGGTTCGCAGGCAGATTGCATTTATGAAGGAGAAGAGAGAACTGATCCAGAAGGGAATCTTCTACCGGCTGAAGAGCCCGTTTGAGGGAAACGTGACGGCGTGGATGATCGTGTCGGAGGATCAGAAGAAGGCGCTGGTCGGTTATTACCGTGTGATGCAGCCGGTGAACATCGGATTTGTGAGACTGAAGCTGAAAGGGCTGAAGGAAGACACCTGCTATAAGGTCAGCGGATATGATTATGACTGCTATGGCGATGAGCTGATGCAAGTCGGAATGATCCTGTCAGATTCTGCGTCCGGTGTGTGGAAGAAGGGTGTAAATGATAAGGGAGATTTCCAGGCGAAAGTGTTTGAGATTGTGGCTGTGTAAGCCAGAATATATGGAAAGGACGAAATGGGAGAACCGTTTCGTCCGCTTGCGTTTTCGGAAGAAAAATTATATGATGTTTCTAAAAGACTTAAAGAGGTATAAAATGGAACGACTATATGATAAATTAAAAGCATATTCCGAGAGTGATTTCTACGCATTTCATATGCCGGGACATAAGAGAAACAAATCACTTCTTGGAATTGAACTTCCATACGATCTGGATATCACAGAAATCGACGGTTTCGATGATCTGCATCATGCGGATGGAATCTTAAAAGAAGAGCAGGAGAGGGCAGCAAGAGTATTCGGGGCAGAGGAGAGCCATTTTCTGGTAAATGGCAGTACTGCCGGGATTTTAAGTGCGGTGATGGGATGTACGCGCCGGGGAGACAAGATCCTGGTGGCGCGCCATTGTCACAAATCCATTTACCATGCAATCTATATGAATGGTCTTGTGCCGCGGTATGTGTATCCGGAGTTTGATATTTCCATGCATATGAATGGGGAGATCAGTAAAGAGGACGTGGCGAAAGCACTTGAGGCAGAGCCGGACATCAAAGCGGTTGTGATCGTATCTCCAAACTATGACGGTGTGGTATCGGATGTGAAAGGAATTGCAGAAGTAGTACATTCGTATGGGATTCCGCTGATCGTAGATGAAGCACACGGACCGCATTTTGGATTTCATCCGGCATTTCCGGAGCGCGCAAATGATCTGGGAGCAGATGTAGTGATCAACAGTCTGCACAAGACATTGCCGTCTCTTACCCAGACAGCGATCCTGCATATCAATGGAAAATTTGCAAATCGTAGAAGAATTAAGAAATATCTGGATATGCTGCAGAGCAGTAGTCCGTCGTATATTTTCATGGCAAGTCTGGATGCCTGCGTGGATTTTCTGGATGGAAAATGTGGGGAAGCATTTGAACTTTATGTAGAGAGGCTGCAAAAGTTCAGAGAAGAGCTGGAACCATTACAGCATTTACAGATTCTCCGTACAGAACATTATGATATTTCCAAAGTTGTGATTTCCACGGCAAATGCAAATATTACAAGTCCGGAGCTTGCGGACCGGCTGCGAAAAGAATATCATCTGGAAATGGAAATGACCGGTGGAACCTATGTACTTGCGATGACGACCGTGGCAGATACGCAGGAAGGACTGGACAGGTTAAAAGCTGCGTTACTGGAAATAGACGGTCAGCTGGAAGCAAAAACAGCCGTTTCCGGAAGCACAGAGATTTCCGGAGAGCTTCCGAGACTGGAGCAGTATTTTACACCGCAGGAGGCAGCAGACCGGGAGGAAGACGGAGAAGCAGAAGAGATTCCGTGGAAGGAAAGCGAAGGACATATTTCTCTGGAATACGCTTATCTCTATCCACCGGGAAGCCCGGTTATCGTACCGGGAGAGCGGATCAGCCGGGAAGCAGTAGAACTTCTCTGTTATTATGAAACACAGAATCTCCAAATAGAAGGAATACAGACGGAAGGCAAGATAAAGGTGTGGAAACATGAGTAAAATCTATTATCTGATGGGAAAAAGTTCAACGGGGAAAGACACAATCTACAAAGAGCTGAGAAAAAGAATGCCACAGTTAAAAAACGTGACGATCTATACAACCCGTCCACAGCGTGAAGGAGAAAAAGAAGGCGAAGAATATTTCTTTACGGATGAAACTGAACTTGAAAAGTTCAAAACAGAAGACCGATTGATTGAGGAACGTGCTTACAATACAGTTTATGGTGTCTGGTACTATTTCACCGCTGATGACGGACAGTTCAATTTTGAACAGAAAAATCAGGATTATCTTATGATCGGAACACTTGAATCCTATGAAAAATTGAAAACCTATTTTGGAAACGAAAAAGTAGTTCCACTTTACATCGAAGTAGAAGACGGAGAGCGCTTAACCCGCGCCCTCGCCCGTGAGAAAACCCAGAAAGAACCCAAATACGCCGAAATGTGCCGCCGTTTTCTCGCCGATTCCAAAGATTTCTCCGAAGAAAACCTCGCCCACGCCGGAATCACCGAACGCTACGAAAACACAGATCTTGAAGACGTACTTGAGAAAATCTGTAAAAAGATACTTGAACAGTAGAGATTTCAACACCCAAGTGAGACAGGCTCCGCCTGTCCATATGAACTTCTTATTGAGAAATTCATGAAGTTTATTAAATAAGATTTTATAATGTAGTGGAGTCAATATCCAGAAAAAAAGAAATCCATCTTCGGTATCAGCGCCTTTGCACTATGGAACCGAGACTTAATCAATTGTGGAAGCCATTGCTGACACAATTGATGCTTTCAAAGGCTCGGTGGAATGCTTAGTGCAACGAAGCAGATACCGAAGATGGATTTCTTTTTTTCGTCATATTTCCACGCTACACATGACTCTAATTCAAGAAGTTCTCAATAATCACCCCTTCTGCTTCCTCTTCCGTCATTCCAAGAGTCCGCAGCTTGATCAACTGCTCATCATTGATCCTTCCGATCGCAGCTTCGTGGATAATAGCCGCATCCACATGCTTCGCATTGATCTCAGGAATTGAACTTACTTCTGCATGATCCATGATAATGGAATCACACTGAACATGTGCATGGCATCGGTTCTTTCCGACAGCCCTCGGATGGAAGACCTGTCTGGATTCGCCTTTTGCGACCGAACGGGATACGATCTGCGCAGAACTGCCTTCTCCGAGTAGTTCCACCATCATATTTGAAGTAGCTTCCTGTTTTCCATGTGTCATCAGTTTTTCAATGACATAAAGCTTGGAGCCGGCTTCCAGATGTACGTTATTTTCACGAACCGTAGAATCGACTCCTTTGATCTGAGCAGTATCCAGCGTAAATACAGAATTTTCACCAAGATAAACTTCGGTAACAGGATTGAGTACCCGGGTTCCGGTGCCTTCGCCCTCTCCGTAATGCTTTTCTACATAGCGTACATTTGCATTTTTTTCCACATGGAAAGTATGAATACCATCATGGCGGCTTTCGTTACATCCGCTGTTGTGGATACCACATCCGGCAACGATGGTTACATTTGCACCTTCTGTCACATAAAAATCATTGTAAACAACGTCCGTCATTCCGCTTGCGTCAACAACAACCGGAATATGAACTTCTTCGCCGTCTGTTTTCCCATCGATGAAAATGTCGATTCCCGGCTTGTCCTGTTTTTTCTTGATTTTAATATGCTCACTGTCACCGTGGCAGAGCGCGATCCCATTATGCCGTAAATTGAATGCACCGGACTGTGTAAAACCGGTATCATCGATCTGAGCTAATACTTTTTCTGTAATTTTATCCAATAAAGTCATTGTATCTTCCTCCCCCTGTTATCTACATTTCGGACAGCTGTAAGACTCTGCTGTCTTTCCTAATAATTGTGGAAGGATATCCGCTGTCTGTCCAATCGAAGCAATCTTTCCACCTTCGATTACCATGATCCGGTCAGCCATCTGGATGATTCTTTCCTGATGGGAAATAAGAATAAGACTCTGCTTTTTCTCTTTGTGCATTTTTTCAAACTGTTCGATCAGCATAGAAAAACTCCAGAGGTCAATTCCGGCTTCCGGTTCATCAAAGATACAGAGCTTGTGCGGTTTTGCAAGGACGGTTGCAATTTCCAGACGCTTCATCTCTCCGCCGGATAAGGTTCCGTCTACCTCTCGGTCAATATATTCGTTGGCACATAAGCCTACGGTACTTAGGAGCTGGCAACAGATATCTTTTGTCAGTTCTTTGCCTGCCGCAAGTGATAAAAGCTTGCTTACCGTCATTCCTTTGAAGCGCGGTGGCTGCTGGAATGCGTAACCGATTCCGGCTTCTGCCCTGTGGTTGATATCATAATCACTGATATCGGTTCCGTCTAAGATGATCTGTCCGGCACTTGCCTGGTCAATCCCCATCAGTACTTTTGCAAGTGTGGATTTGCCACCTCCGTTCGGACCGGTGATCACCAGCATTTCTCCGTCTTCTACGTTAAAACTGATATTTTCTACAATGCTGCGCTCTATTCCGTTTTCATTCACCTGGAATGTAAGATTTTTTACTTCCAGCATGAGTTCATCCCCTTTCTGTGTAAGAAACTTATATAAAGTTTGTCTGGTTAAAAAATTTATATTCATAAATTGTGTAGAAATGAAGCAATCCGATTACATCATTGGATACAGAAGCTTTATATATTTATGTCTATTATAAAACATATCGGAAAAGTTGTCATCTTTTATTCTCGAAAAGATAGTTTGTGTGCAGAAGATATGATATACTAAATAAGTTACCGCCCCTATACCATGGTAAGGAAAGGGGGTGTTACATATGGAGGTTTTATCATCGTTCTTTATTGCTGTCATGGCAGGTGTGGTTTGCCACCTCATTTGCAAATGGTTGGATAGCAAGAAATAGTGGTAACCAGCCTATGGTTTAATCCACCATACCAAAAAAGGAATAGAAAACCCCGGAGGTCTCGCACACCTCCGGGGTTTTTGTGTTACATATGGAATTAATACCATCATTCTTTGCCTACTCGCATTATAACATATGCCAAAACCGATTTCAACATACCTACAAAGCGAAATTCGCAGAATTTTCAGAAATATTTCAGAAAGACCACAGGAATTTGCTCTAGGTATCTGCATAAATTTATGTTATACTAATGGAATAGTAAGAAAGAAGAGGGTGATAATATGTCAGGATTTAAAGATGTCGTAGGACATAGCGAGATCATTCAGTATATACAGAACGCAGTTACAGAAGATAAAGTATCACACGCTTATATTCTGAACGGCGAGAAGGGATCTGGAAAGAAGATGCTTGCAGGTCTTTTTGCACAGACTCTGCAGTGCGAAAAGGGCGGAGCGGAACCGTGCTATGAGTGCCATTCGTGCAAGCAGGCAGTCAGCGGCAATCATCCGGATATTATCTGGGTAACGCATGAGAAGCCGAACAGCATCAGTGTAGATGATATCCGCGTCCAGATCAATGGGGATATTCAGGTGAAGCCTTATAATGGGAAATACAAGATCTACATTGTGCCGGATGCAGATATGATGACTGTACAGGCACAGAATGCTCTGCTGAAGACGATCGAAGAGCCACCTGCTTATGCGGTAATTCTGCTTCTTACAGAGAATGCGGACAGTCTGCTCCCAACGATCTGCTCAAGATGTGTTATGCTGAAGCTCCGCAACATTAAGGATCAGCTTGTGAAAAGGTATCTGATGGAGCAGCTTCAGGTTCCTGATTACAAGGCAGACGTGTGTACTGCATTTGCACAGGGCAATATTGGAAAAGCTGCTATGCTGGCAGGCTCTGAGCATTTTAATGAAATTAAAGATGAGGCAGTTCGTCTGCTGAAGAATATCGATACCATGGAACTCGGTGATCTGGTGGAAGCTGTGAAACGGATTTCCGCTTACAAGATTGAGATCACAGATTATCTGGACATCCTTATGATCTGGTATCGTGATGTGCTGATCTATAAAGCAACAATGAATATCGACAGACTGATTTTCGGTGAAGAGATCGACAGTATCAGGGAGCGTGCGAAAAAGAGCTCTTATGAAGGAATTGAGACAATTCTGGAAGCACTTGAGAAAGCAAAAGCGAGACTGCGCGCCAATGTCAACTTTGATCTTGTCATGGAACTTCTTCTGTTGACAATAAAGGAGAACTAGGGAATGACAAAAGTAATTGGAGTCCGCTTTCGGACTGCAGGAAAGATCTATTTTTTCTCACCGGGCAAATTTGAGGTGAAGCGTGGCGATCAGGTAATTGTAGAGACCGCGAGAGGAGTAGAATTCGGTAACGTTGTGATGGGACCGAAGGAAGTGAAGGATGAAGAAATCACCCAGCCTCTTAAGACAGTGATCCGCCTGGCGACAGAGGATGACCGCCGTGTAGAAGAAAAGAATCGCAAAAAAGAAAAAGAAGCATTTCAGATTTGTCTGGAAAAGATCCACAAGCATGGACTGGAGATGAAGCTGATCGATGCAGAATATACCTTTGACAACAATAAAGTGCTGTTTTACTTTACCGCAGACGGGAGAATTGATTTCCGTGAACTGGTAAAGGATCTGGCAGCGGTATTCCGTACCAGGATTGAACTTCGCCAGATCGGTGTAAGAGATGAGACGAAGATCCGCGGAGGAATCGGGATCTGTGGACGAGAGCTTTGCTGCCACACCTATCTGTCTGAGTTTGCACCGGTTTCGATCAAGATGGCAAAAGAACAGAATCTGTCCCTGAACCCGACTAAGATTTCAGGTGTATGTGGCAGACTGATGTGCTGTCTGACAAATGAGGAAGAGACATACGAGGAACTCAACAATAATCTTCCGTCTGTAGGTGAGTCGGTGACAACTCCGGAAGGACTGAAAGGTGAAGTACAGTCATTAAGCGTATTGCGTCAGCTTGTCAGGGTTATTGTAACTCTGGACAATGATGAGAAAGAAATCCGTGAATATCCGGCAGCTGACCTGAAGTTCAAACCGCGCCGCCGGAAAAAGGATGTGAAGCTTTCCAAACAGGAAATGAAAGAGCTTGCAGCTCTGGAGAAAGGTGAAGGAGCGTCAAAGTTAGATGACAAATAATCTTAAGCCGGGAGAACGGCTCGATGATTTACAGATAAAAGGCTATGAGATCATCCAGAGCCCGGGGCGGTTCTGCTTCGGAATGGATGCAGTGCTTTTAAGTGCCTTTGCCAAAGTAAAAGCGGGAGAATGCGTTCTTGATCTTGGAACAGGAACGGGAATTCTCCCGATTCTTTTGGCCGCAAAGACAAAAGGAAAGCATTTTACAGGGCTGGAGATCCAGGAAGAGAGCGCAGATATGGCGCGCCGGAGTGTCCGGCACAACCAGCTTGAGGAGCAGATCGACATTGTGACGGGAGATATCAAAGAAGCGTCACAGATATTTGGACATGGTTCCATGGATGTGATCACAACGAATCCGCCGTATATGATCGGTGGGCATGGGCTTGCCAATCCGGAGAGTGCCAAGGCGATCGCAAGGCATGAAGTTCTTTGTACATTGGATGATATTATCCGGGAAAGTGCGCGGACTTTAAAAGCCGGAGGCAGATTTTACATGGTACACAGACCGTTCCGGCTTGCCGAGATCCTGACGGTAATGTGCGAGGCGAAGCTGGAGCCGAAGCGGATGCGCTTGGTGTATCCATATGTGGATAAGGAGCCAAACATGGTTTTAATAGAGGGAATCCGTGGAGCCAAATCGCGGATGACCGTGGAGCCGCCGCTGATCGTTTATGAGAAAGATGGCAGTTATACACAGGAAATCCTGGAACATTACGGAATGACAGGGACTGGAAAGGAGTAACTATGGCAGGAACATTATATTTGTGCGCAACGCCGATCGGCAATCTGGAGGATATGACGTTCCGGGTGATCCGGACGCTGAAAGAGGTTGACCTGATCGCAGCGGAAGATACCAGGAACAGTATTAAACTGCTGAACCATTTTGAGATCAAAACACCGATGACCAGTTATCATGAATATAATAAGATAGACAAAGGACATGCTCTGGTGGAGAAACTTCTTGCAGGGACAAATATTGCACTGATCACCGATGCCGGCACACCGGGAATCTCAGATCCGGGTGAGGAACTGGTGAAAATGTGCTATGAAGCCGGAATTACGGTCACTTCCCTACCGGGAGCCGCTGCCTGCATTACGGCACTGACACTTTCCGGGCTTTCCACCAGAAGATTTGCATTTGAGGCATTTCTTCCAACTGACAAAAAGGAAAGGCAGGCAGTCCTGGGTGAGCTCGTAGATGAGACGAGAACGATGATCATTTATGAAGCACCGCACCGTCTGGTGAGAACCTTGAGAGAGCTTGGAGAAGTTCTTGGTGGGGACAGACATCTGACTGTGTGCCGGGAACTTACAAAAAAGCATGAAACTGCATTTCGCACCACATTTGCAGAGGCGGTTTCTTATTATGAGAGCAACGATCCGAAGGGTGAGTGCGTGCTTGTGATCGAAGGGAAGAGCCGGGAGAGCATTTTACAGGAAGAGCGCGCAAAATGGGAAGAAATGACGGTTCAGGAGCATATGGATTACTATATGAACCAGGGAATCGATAAGAAAGAAGCCATGAAAAAGGTGGCAAAGGACCGCGGAGTCGGAAAAAGGGATATTTATAAAGAACTGCTGTAAGGCTTTCGTCAATTTGTACACCTTCTTAAAAAATCTTTGTTCAACCCGGTCATAGACCGACGAAGTAAAAACAGATATACTTTATTTCAGAAACAAGAACAGCGACAGCGTATGTAAGAATCGCACAAAGATTTAGGAGGAAAAATAAATGGCAAGCTTATCATTAAAGCATATTAACAAAACATATCCGAACGGATTTGAAGCAGTTAAAGATTTCAACCTTGAAATTGAAGATAAAGAATTTATCATTTTTGTAGGACCATCCGGATGTGGTAAATCTACTACACTTCGTATGGTAGCAGGTCTGGAAGAGATCACAAGCGGTGAACTCAAGATTGGTGACAAAGTGGTAAATGATGTAGAACCAAAAGACAGAGATATCGCGATGGTATTCCAGAACTATGCTCTGTACCCACATATGACTGTATATGATAACATGGCATTCGGACTTAAATTAAGAAAAGTTCCGAAACCGGAGATTGATAAGATGGTTCGTGAAGCAGCTAAGATCCTTGACCTTGAACCACTGCTTGACCGTAAACCAAAAGCTCTTTCAGGTGGACAGAGACAGCGTGTTGCTATGGGACGTGCAATCGTTCGTAACCCGAAGGTATTCCTTATGGATGAACCGCTTTCCAACCTGGATGCTAAACTTCGTGGACAGATGCGTATCGAGATTTCCAAACTTCATCAGAGACTTGGTACAACAATCATCTACGTAACACATGACCAGACAGAAGCTATGACACTGGGAACCAGAATCGTAGTTATGAACGCAGGTGTTGTTCAGCAGGTAGATACACCACAGGTACTTTATGATACCCCATGCAACCTCTTCGTTGCAGGATTCATCGGATCACCACAGATGAACTTCCTTGATGCTGTATGCCAGAAGAAGGGTGACAAAGTTGTCCTCAAAGTTGGACCGGCTGATATTGAACTTCCACCGGCAAAAGCAAAGAAACTTATCGATGGAGGATATGAAGGAAAGACTGTTGTCCTTGGAATCCGTCCGGAAGATGTACATGATGAGCAGATGTTTATCACATCTTCACCGAATACAGTTATCCAGGCTAAGATCCGTGTATATGAAATGCTTGGTGCTGAAGTTTATCTCCACTTCGATTATGAAGGAGCTACCATGACAGCCCGTGTTGATCCTAGAACAACAGCAAGAACAGGGGATACTGTTACATTTGCATTCGATGCTGAAAAGATCCATGTATTCGACAAAGAGACAGAAAAGACAATCACAAACTAAGATGTGAAATTATTTACCGGAGTTTCCAAATGGAAGCTCCGGTTAAAAATTTTCTTGACAATAGGGCTGTTTGTGATATATAGTTACGTTAATAAAGGGGAGTAACCTACGCAAGGGAATCCGCGTTTGTGGTGTCGTCAGTACGGTGGAAGCATCCGGTGCCACAAGGAAATGGTGAGACTTTTATTGCATTATTTGTTGTGCAATAAGGGTTTCTTTTTTTATACATTTTTATCGGAAGAGAACTTCGTTGCATAAGAAATTCAGGAATGTGAATACTCAGAAACAGGAGGCAGAAAGGATGAAAGAAATTTATCAGTCATCGGTAAAAGAAGTGCTTGGACAGATGGGAAGCAGAGAAGAGGGACTTACGATAAAAGAAGTGGAAAAGTCCCGTGAAAAATGCGGATGGAATGAGCTTGCGGAGGGAAAGAAGAAAAGTGTGCTGCAGATTTTTCTGGAGCAGTACAAGGATTTCCTGGTGATTATCCTGATTGCATCAGCGATTATTTCAGGAATTTTAGGAGACGCAGAAAGTGCGGCGGTTATTTTGATCGTCATTACAATGAATGCAATTTTGGGAACCGTGCAGACGGTAAAAGCAGAGCAGTCGCTTCAGAGCCTGAAAAAGCTTTCAGGACCGGAGGCGAAGGTTCTCAGGAATGGTACGGTGACGCCGATTCCGGCAAGAGAACTGGTAGTTGGAGATGTGATCCTTCTGGAAGCCGGGGATTATGTTCCGGCAGACGGACGATTGATCGAGAACGCAAGTCTGAAAATTGATGAAAGTGCACTGACCGGGGAGAGTCTTGCGGTTGAGAAGAGCCTGGATGAAATTGAAGAGGAAGTGCCGCTTGGTGACCGGAACAATATGTTATTTTCCGGAAGCTTTGTAACTTACGGACGTGGAAGAGCCGTTGTGACAAGCGTAGGTATGCAGACAGAAGTCGGAAAGATTGCCGGACTTTTGAAATCAACCTCTGAAAAGCAGACTCCGCTTCAGGCGAATCTGGAAGAGTTCGGAAAGAAGCTCTCGGTTCTGATCCTGGTATTTTGCGGAATCTTATTTGGAATCAGTGTATTTCGTGGAGAAAATATCGGAAGCGCCTTTATGTTCGCAGTAGCACTTGCGGTTGCAGCAATCCCGGAGGCATTAAGTTCAATTGTAACAATCGTCCTTTCTTTCGGAACCCAGAAGATGGCCAAGGAGCATGCGATCATTCGAAAACTGCAGGCGGTAGAAGGACTTGGAAGTGTCTCTGTGATCTGTTCGGATAAGACCGGAACTCTCACGCAGAATAAGATGACTGTTGAAGATTATTATATAGAAGGCAGAAGAATCCGGGCAGATGAGATCGATGTAGCAGATCCGGCACAGAGATTTCTGCTTGATTGCAGTATTTTATGTAACGATTCTACCAATGAAAATGGAGTTGAGATCGGAGATCCGACAGAGACAGCGCTGATCAATCTGGGAAGCCGCTATGGAGTGGAAGCTGCGGAAGTAAGAGAAAGTTATCCAAGGGAAGATGAGATTCCGTTTGACAGTGACCGGAAAATGATGTCGACGCTTCACCGGATAGACGGCGAAAACCGGATGATCGTCAAAGGTGCGGTTGACCGTCTCCTAGATCTGACAGACCGGATCTGGACGGAAAATGGAATACGTAAGATCACAAAAGAAGATAAAGAAAAGATTCAGATTCAGAATCAGGAATTTTCAATGGAAGGTCTTCGGGTGCTGGCATTTACTTGCCGGGAGATTCCGGAAGAACATCTGCTGACCGCAGAGGATGAGGATCATCTGGTATTTCTCGGAATGATCGCAATGATGGATCCGCCGAGGGAAGAGTCGAAAGCAGCAGTAGAAGAATGTATCAAGGCAGGCATCCGTCCGGTGATGATCACGGGAGACCATAAGATCACGGCAGCAGCGATCGCAAAACGGATCGGCATTTTAAAGGATTTATCCGAAGCCTGTGAGGGCGCGGAGATTGAAAATATGAGTGATGAAGAGCTGCGGGAATTTGTCCCGAAGATTTCTGTCTATGCAAGGGTTTCGCCGGAACATAAGATCCGGATCGTCCGTGCATGGCAGGAACGCGGAAATATTGTATCGATGACCGGTGACGGAGTCAACGATGCACCGGCTCTTAAGCAGGCAGATATAGGTGTTGCGATGGGAGTGACCGGAACAGAAGTTGCTAAAGATGCAGCGGCGATGGTACTTACAGACGATAATTTTGCCACAATTGTAAAAGCAGTGGAAAACGGACGAAACTTATACCGGAATATCAAGTACGCGATCCAGTTCCTGTTATCGGGAAATTTTGGCGCAATTCTCGCTGTTTTATATGCATCGATCGCAGGGCTTCCGGTTCCGTTTGCACCGGTTCATCTGCTTTTTATCAACCTGCTGACTGATAGTCTCCCGGCAATTGCACTGGGAGTAGAACCGCATACCAGTGATGTGATGAACGAGAAACCAAGACCGGCGGATGAGTCGATCCTGACAAAGGATTTCCTCGCGAAGATCGGACTGGAAGGCCTGGTGATCGGAGCAATGACCATGGTCAGTTTTCTGACTGGATATCATCAGGATGGTGCACTTCTTGGAAGTACTTATGCATTTGGAACACTTTGCCTGGCGCGGCTTTTCCATGGATACAACTGTAAATCCGACCGGCCGGTGATTTTTACAAAGCGGTTTTTCAATAATAAATGGATGCAGGGTGCATTTGTACTTGGCGCAGTCCTGATCACGGCAGTACTTACAGTTCCGGGACTGCATCAGGTGTTCAAAGTTGAAACATTGAACTTTGAACAGCTTGGAACTGTCTACCTGTATGCATTTGCCTGTTTTCCGATCATACAGCTTCTGAAGTGGGTACGTGGAAAATTATCTGAGTAACAATATGGGAAAATGCTTACCGGCTGTAAGGGGATTAACCATAAATATGTTGTAGTAGAATGGAGAAAATAGTGGATTTTAGTAAATTATCGATGAAAAAAATCCGGGAACTGATCGTATTTACAGCGCTGATCGTAGTTGCATTGTGGAAATTTGATGTGGTTCTGGGCGTGATCAGGGCGATATGGGGGATTGTTTTCCCCTTCGCTCTTGGCGGTGCGATCGCGTTTGTGATCAATGTTCCGATGAGCTTTCTGGAGAAAAAATTATTTGGAAAGGCAAAAGAGAAAGGAAGTAAGGTGGCAGGAAAGCTTGCAAGACCGGTCAGCCTTCTTCTTACGATCGTACTGGTAGTGGGTGTGATCGTGCTTGTCATGTTCGGTCTGATTCCGCAGCTTACGGAAACAATTGGAAGTCTGATGAACAGTATTGCAGATTTTATTCCGCAGATGCAGAGCTGGGTACGAGAATTTACACACAATAACCGGGAAATCATGGATCTTGTGAACCAGATGGAGTTCAATCCGAATAAGGCAATCCAGTGGGGGATGAGTATTCTCGGAAATGGTGCGGGAAATTTTATGAATACAACGATGACAGCGGTTGGCTCCATCGTCAGTGGAGTTACTACATTTTTTATTGCCTTTTCCTTTGCCTGCTATATCCTTTTCCAGAAAGAAAAACTGCATGTGCAGGTGAGAAAAGTGTTTTTCGCGTTTATTCCCAAACGAAAAGCAGAAGTGATTCTTGAAGTGTGTTCCCTGACCTACCGCACCTTTGCGAATTTCCTCGCCGGGCAGTGCCTGGAAGCCGTCATCCTCGGCAGTATGTTCGTCATCACATTAAGCATATTGAAGATGCCGTATGCTCTGCTGATCGGAATCATTATCGCCTTTACAGCCCTGATCCCGATCTTCGGAGCCTTCATCGGCTGCGCACTCGGCTGCCTCCTGATCTTCATGGTGAGCCCGAAACAGGCAATTCTTTTTATCCTTGTATTCCTGATCCTCCAGCAGATCGAAGGTAATCTGATCTACCCACACGTAGTCGGCAGCTCCGTAGGTCTTCCCTCCATCTGGGTTCTCGCTGCAGTCACCGTCGGCGGTAACCTCCTGGGAATCGTAGGAATGCTCATCTTCATCCCACTGGTGTCTGTACTCTACACCCTCTTCCGGGAATATGTGTATTTGAGATTGAAAAAACAACACATTAAACGGGTAACAAAAACCGAGGTAGAAGAATACACTCAGGAAGAAATAGAGAAAATGCAAGCCTTATACAAAAGCGAACACCCTGAGAAAACCTTTGAATAAAGAAATGGTTTCCTACATATAAATGTATCGAAAACCGCAGCAAAAGCCTGCAACTTTGAGATGGAATCTCAAAGAGCAGGCTTTTCTACTCCCCATTTATAGTTTGGCGGAAAAGTATGACTTGTAGAATGTCAGCCGGGCGGAAAATAAATTGTGTTCAAATTCAATTTTTTGTGCAATGGAGACGAAACTCAGGAATCGTGGAAGCCATTGCTGAACACGATTCCCGCCTTAAGAGGTTCGTCGGAATGGTTTGCACAATTTGAATTTGAACACAATTTATTTTCCACCCGGCGTCCCCTCTCCCAACATTTCCCCAACTCAGAAAGGAGAAAAAATGCTCAACTACCTGTGGTCGGGAATGATTCTTATAGGCATCCTTTTTGCCGCTTTCTCCGGCAAAATGCCGGACATCACCACCGCCGCCTTAGATTCCTCCAAAGAAGCAGTCACCCTCTGCATCACCATGATGGGCGTCATGTCCTTCTGGACCGGACTTATGGAAATCGCAGAAAAATCCGGCATCCTGAAAACGGCAGCCGTCCGCCTTTCCCCTCTGATCCATTTCCTGTTTCCGGAACTGCCAAAAGATCATCCGGCAGAAAAACCAATCGCGGCAAACATCATTGCAAATGTACTCGGACTTGGCTGGGCGGCAACTCCGGCAGGTCTTGAAGCAATGGAAGAGCTTCAGAAGCTGGAAGAAGACCGCCGACTTGGAAAAGTGGCAGGACCGGTAAGAAAAAGAGGCGTTGCGAGCAACGAAATGTGTACATTTCTGATTGTAAATATTTCTTCACTGCAGCTGATCCCGGTGTCGGTGATCGCCTACCGGAGCCAGTATGGAAGCGTGAATCCGACAGCGGTTGTGGGACCAGGGATTGTGGCAACGGCGGTCAGTACCGGGGCGGCAATTTTGTTTTGCAGGATAATGGACCGGAAAAGCTAGAATTTCTGTAGCTTTTTGTAACATACCTTGACTAAAGTACAAAAAAACGCTATAATCAATATCACGGCAAAGCTTTAAACCATTGAAGTTTAAACCGCTAAAGTTTAAAGCTGTAAAGCCAAATCGGAAAAAGTTTGTTCGAAAAGAACATAGATGGAGGTATGTTATTATGAAAGCAAGAAAAATTTTAGCTGTATCACTTACTGCAGCAATGACACTGGCACTGGCTGCCTGTGGCGGAAGCTCAAGTTCGTCAGACAAAGGAGCTTCTTCAAAAGAATCATCATCAGACAAGGTATACAAGATCGGTATCTGCCAGCAGCTTGAGCATGCAGCTCTTGATGAGGCTACCAAAGGATTTGAAGAAGCCTGTGAAGAAAAATTCGGAAAAGACAATGTCAAATTTGATCTTCAGAACGGACAGGGCGAGCAGGCAAACTGTGCAACAATCGTGAATAACTTCGTAGCAGACAATGATGATCTGATTCTTGCAAATGCAACAACTGCTCTTCAGTGTGCAGCAGCTGCAACAAGCACAATTCCGATCCTCGGAACTTCTGTTACAGATTACGCGACAGCACTGGATATTTCAGACTGGACAGGCGCAACAGGAATGAACATTTCAGGTACATGTGACCTTGCACCGATCGACGAACAGGAAGCAATGTTAAAAGAGCTTGTTCCGGACGCAAAGACAGTAGGAATCCTCTACTGTTCAGCAGAACCGAACTCAGCATATCAGGCTAAGAAGTTCGAAGAAGCACTCGACAAAGATGGAATCAAATACAAAGAATACACAGCAGCAGACTCTAATGAAATCCAGTCTGTAGTAACAAGCGCAGTAGATGACTGTGATGCAATCTATATTCCGACAGACAACACAATGGCAGCAAATACAGAAATAATCAACAACATCTGCCTTCCGGCAAAGATTCCGGTAATCGCAGGAGAACAGGGAATCTGCTCAGGCTGTGGTATCGCTACTCTTTCTATCAGCTACTACGATATCGGATACAGAGCTGGTGAAATGGCTTATGAAATCCTCGTAGAAGGAAAAGACATTTCAACCATGGAAATCGAAAGTGCACCAAAAGTTACAAAGATGTATAACAAGACAATCTGTGACGAACTTGGAATCACTGTTCCGGACGATTACGAAGCAATTGAGGAATAATAAGTATTAGAAAGAGGCAGAAATCATGTATTTAGCAGCTTTAGATCCGATGGCTCTTGTGCGCGCCCTTCCGGGAAATGTAGCGCAGGGGATCATCTGGGGAATTATGGCGCTTGGCGTTTATATCACCTTCCGTATTCTGGATTTTGCGGATCTGACGGTTGACGGATCGTTGGCTACAGGTGGAGCGGTTGCAGTTATGCTGATCCGCGGCGGTATGAATCCGGCACTGGCACTTCTTTTCGCATTTCTGGCAGGTATGGCAGCCGGATTTGTGACAGGTATTTTACATACGTTTTTTGGAATTCCGGGCATTCTGGCCAGTATTCTGACGCAGATCGGACTTTACTCGGTGAATCTCGGAATCATGGGAAAATCCAATCAGGCAGTCAATGTTATGCAGTATAAATTGGTTGCATCGCTTCGTTATGTGACCGGCGAAGGAAGTGAACTGTTTTTTGTAAAGCTGATCGTGGCAGCACTTATCCTGATCGCAATTATTTACTGGTTCTTTGGAACTGAGCTTGGCGCATCGATCCGTGCAACCGGATGTAACCCGCAGATGGCAAGTGCACAGGGAATTAATACAGGCTTTACAAAGGTTCTGGCGCTTATGATCTCTAACGGACTTGTGGGACTTTCCGGTGGAATTTACGCACAGTACCAGGGAGCTGCCGATGTCAATATGGGACGTGGTGCCATTGTAATCGGACTTGCAGCTGTTATCATCAGCGAAGTTATTTTTGGAAAATTCTGTGCAGGCAGAAAAGCAGCCTTTGCATTTACACTTGGAGCAATTTTTATCGGAGCGATTATTTACTATATTGTAATCGCACTGGTATTGTGGCTGAAGATGCCTTCTGATTATATGAAACTGTTCTCAGCGGTAGTGGTTGCATGCTTCCTTGCAGTTCCGTACATGAAGGGTAAATATTTTACAAAGAAACGGAGGACTGCATAATGGGATATATGTTGGAAATCCAGAATATTCATAAAACCTTTAATCCGGGAACGATCAACGAAAAGGTCGCACTTAACGGAGTGAATCTGAACCTCAATCCAGGTGATTTCGTGACTATCATCGGTGGAAATGGTGCAGGAAAATCTACCACACTGAATGCGATCGCAGGAGTCTGGCCCGTAGACGAAGGAAAGATCATTGTTGACGGAGTGGATATTACAAAGCTTTCAGAGCATAAAAGAGCACTTTATCTGGGAAGAGTTTTCCAGGATCCGATGACTGGAACGGCGGCAACCATGTCGATTGAAGAAAATATGGCGATCGCAGCCAGACGAGGTGAGCGCAGAGGTCTTGGATGGGGGATTACGAAAAAAGAGAGGGAACGCTATAAAGAAGCCCTGAAAGAACTTGATCTTGGACTGGAAGACCGTCTGAGCAGTAAAGTCGGACTTCTTTCTGGTGGACAGCGTCAGGCGATCACTCTTTTGATGGCGTCTCTTAAGAAGCCAAAGCTCTTACTTCTGGACGAGCATACTGCAGCACTTGACCCGAAAACTGCGGCGAAGGTACTTGCCATCTCTGATAAGATCATTCAGGAGCACCAGCTTACTGCAATGATGGTAACACATAATATGAAGGATGCCATCGCGCACGGCAACCGCCTGATCATGATGCATGAAGGAAAAATTATCTACGATGTATCAGGAGAAGAGAAGAAGAATCTGAAGGTTGCAGATCTGCTGGCGAAGTTTGAAGAAGTCAGTGGCGGCGAGTTTGCGAATGACCGGATGATGTTGTCGTAGAGAATATTTGAAAATGAAATAATAGTAGAAAACAGGAACGAGGTTTTACGATTGATGTAGAGCCTCGTTTTTTTGCACGTCTTGTTTAAATGTACTATTAAAAAACAGAGCAGATTCTAAAATACTATAAAATTATAGAGAATGCCTATTAGTAATGCAGGATAGAAATTATCAATTGGACTTATAAATAGAGTAGTAGTATAATGAAAAACGCAGCGACAATGTAGAATATAGATTGTCGACAATGGTATATTATTAGGAGGTTTACAATGAAGAAGAAAGTAATCAGCGCTTTACTTTGTGCAGCTATGGCAGTTTCTATGCTTGCCGGATGCGGCGGATCAAAGTCAGACAGCAAAAAAGCTGACAAGAGCGCAACAGAATCAACAAAAGCAGCAAGTGATACATTTACATTTGCAATCGGTGGGGACACAGGTAATACACTGAATCCGATTACTGCAGATGACAGATGGGGACTTATGACATGTCATATGGTTTATTCACCTGCGTACTATATTTACCAGGATGGAACAATGGACTGGATTCTTGCAGAAAGCATGGATGCGTCAGAAGATGGTAAAGTTTATACGATGAAGTTAAAAGAAGGATTAAAGTGGAGCGATGGAGAACCGTTAACAGCAGATGATATTGTATTTACTTTTAATTCTATTAACGATATGAAGCAAAATCTTTATGTGGGTGGGGAACCGATTAAAGTTGAGAAAGTAGATGATACTACAGTAACATTTACACTTGCAGAACCAAGTGCATCTGTAGTAGAACTTCTGTCTGCAGAGACATTTATTCTTCCAAAGCATATCTTTGAAGGAAAAGGAAGCTTTGACGTAAATATGCTTGAAGATCAAGTTGTTGGATCTGGTCCATACATGCTTGAAGAATATAAGACAGGTGAACATCTTAAATTTGTGAAGAATCCGAACTACGCAAACGGAGAAGCAAATATTGATACAATCGTATACAGAATTATTGAAAATTCTGATACAGCAAGTCTTGCACTTCAGAAACAGGAAGTAGATGCACTGAGCGTAACTGTTGATCAGGTAGACACATTTGAAGGTGATGACAACTTTACCGTTTCAAAATACAGTGAAGGTCGTGTTTCTTATCTGAGACTGAACTCTGTTGCACCGAGTATGAAAGACAAAGATTATCGTGAAGGAATCTTCAGAGCTCTTAATCGTGATGAAATCATGACTGCAGCATTTACAAGTGAAGATTATTACAAATTAGGATATACATTCCTTCCGTACTCAAGCAGCTATTACACAGAAGACGGAGTTGAAAAGTGGGATCAGGATGTAGATAAAGCTAAGAAGCTTACTGCAGACGGTGCAAAATCCTTAAAACTCTGCTATGTCGAAGAAAGTACAGAACAGAAAAATGAAGCACTTACAATCCAGGCTGAATTAAAAGCAGTTGGTATTGATGTTGAGTTATGTGGTGTGAACCAGGCCGCATACATGAGTGCAGCTTATGATCTGGAATGTACAGATTATGATATGTTCCTTGGAGCATACGTAATGGGTATCGACCCGGATACATTTGCACCGCTGTTTGATTCAACAAAAGATAATATGATGAACTTCCACAATGCAGACATTGATGCGAAATTCAGTGAAGCAGCTACAACTCTTGATGATTCTAAGAGAAAAGAGCTGTATAGCGAACTTCAGGTTCTGGTATCAGAAGAAGCACTTCAGTATCCAATGGGTACAAGCATGAAGACAGTTGTTACAACTGCCCGTGTTGGAGGACTTGATGATGCACAGTTCGTACCGATTTATACATTCGGAGATGTATCAAAATTAACTTTAAAATAATGGATGACGGGGAGGAGGGTTAATAAGCCTCCTCCCTTTTTCAGCAGAAACTACATTTGGAGGAAGAGGAATGAAATATATTGTAAAACGTATTTTACAGGCAATTCCATTACTGCTTATCATTACATTTATCTGCTTTATGCTGATCAATCTTGCGCCGTATGATGCAATTGATTCAATTACGACACCGGATATGACAAAACAGGAGATAGAGGCAAAGCGAGAAGCGTATGGACTAAATGATCCTGTAATTGTTCAGTATGGAAGATGGCTTGGGAATATCTGCCGGGGTGAATTTGGTTATTCACTGAGATCCAGAACAAGCATTTCTTATGATCTTAAGAGCAGAATCTCGTCTACGATCAAACTGGTGTTGCCGTCATATCTGACAGCATTTTTACTGGCAATCGTATTAGGGCTGGTTGCCGGAAGTCATAAGAATCAGTGGCAGGATAAGCTGATCGATGGAATCTGTTCCATCGGAATTGCGACACCGACTTTCTGGTTTGCGATGATCATCATGTTTTTCTTTGGTTATAAGCTAGAGCTGTTCCCTCTGATGGGAATGCATACGATTGGAAAAGAAGATTCTATTCTGGATTTTCTGCAGCATTTTATTATGCCGTATGTAGTTCTTACTGTTGGATTTATCCCAGATCTGACCAGATATGTGCGTGGCTCTACAATTGGGCAGCTGAAAGAAGATTATGTAATTGTGCAGAAGTCATTTGGCGCAAGCAAAGCAGAGATTTTGTTCAGGCATGTCAGCAAGAATGTCCTTCTTCCGCTGATTACCAAACTTGGTATGGCGCTTCCGATGCTTGTAACCGGAGCGGTTATTACAGAGACGATCTTCTCATGGCCGGGTATCGGACCTTACTTTGTAAGTGCAGTACAGGCAATGGATTATCCGATCGTTATGAGTATTCTTGTGCTTTCAGGAACCCTTGTTATTCTCGGAAATCTGTTATCGGATATTTTATATTGTGTGACAGATCCTCGAATTAAGTCAATGAAATAGAGGGGTGTAAAGATGAAAAAGAAGAACAGAAGACTTGAGAATGTAAAATATGAGTTTAAACATAATAAACTGGCTATTTTTGCGGCGATATATTTGATTGCAATTATTTTAGTCAGTATTTTTGTTGTATTCAGCAGTGTAGATCCGGATGCTCTTGACGTAGCGCATAAACTGCAGTCACCGTCATCTGCACACTGGTTTGGAACAGATGAGCTGGGACGGGATTATTTTATCCGTGTATTATACGGTGGACGTGTATCGCTGGTTGTTGGGGTACTGGCGATGCTGACTTCGATTATAATTGGTGTAACCGTTGGTATGGTAGCTGGCTATTTTGGTGGAATTGTGGATAATATTCTGATGCGTATTGTTGATGTGTTCAGTTCTATTCCATGGATCATTATGGTAACCGTTGTCGGACTGTTATTTAAGAAAGGTCTTGCATCTATTATTATTGTAATTGGTCTGTTCAGTTGGATGGAAATTGCCAGACTGGTGCGTTCGGAAGTGCTTTCTGCAAAAGAGAGGGAGTATGTGCAGTATGCAGATTTTATCGGAATTCCTTCAGGAAAGGTTATCATGTCACACGTATTTCCGACCGTATTTCCAACGATCATCACAGCAGCAACAGCACAGATCGCAAGTGCGATCATGGTAGAAAGTTCACTTAGCTTCCTGGGACTTGGTGTTGCGGCACCGATGTCCAGCTGGGGAAGTCTGCTCCAGAGCTCACAGCAGTATCTTCAGAAGGCACCTTATATGGCAGTTCTGCCGGGCATTCTGATCATTCTGACCGTGTATTCTTTCAATAAATTAGGGGATGTACTTCGTGTGTTTGTAGAACCGAGAATTACAGCAGGTGATAAAGATGAGTAAGAAGAATGTATTAAATGTAAAAAATATGAATGTTTCTTTTAAAAGTCATGGACAGGAAGTAAAGGCTGTAAGAGGAGTCAGCTTCAGCGTGGATCAGGGTGAAATCGTAGGTCTGGTTGGAGAATCCGGAAGTGGAAAATCTGTAACCATGAAAGCAGTTATGGGGATTCTGCCGGACAATGCAGAGAGAACTGCTGAGTCTATCCTTTTAAATGAAAGAGAATTAAAAGATCTGTCGGATGAAGAATGCAGAAAGGTTCGTGGAAAAGAGATGACCATGATTTTCCAGGATCCGATGACCGCACTGAATCCACTGAAGAAAATCGGAAGCCAGATCGAGGAAGTTATTATCCGGCAGAAAAAATGTTCTAAGAATGAAGCGAAAGAAAAAGCATTAGAAATGCTGAAGAAAGTAGGTATCCCGAATCCGGAAGTCAGACTTGGACAGTATCCACATGAATTTTCAGGCGGTATGCGCCAGAGAGTTCTGATCGCGATGGCACTTGCCTGTGAACCGGAGCTGCTGATCGCAGACGAACCGACGACAGCACTTGATGTTACGATTCAGGCGCAGATCCTGGATCTTTTACATGAACTGAAGGATGAATTCCATACTTCGATCATGCTGATCACACATGATATGGGTGTTGTAGCAACTGTCTGTAGTAAGGTTATCATTATGTATGGTGGCCTGGTGATGGAAAGCGGTACGGTTGAAGAAGTATTTTATGAACCAAAGCATCCATATACAAAGGCACTTCTGAAAGCAATTCCTTCACTGGATCTGAAAGAAGGCGAGCGCTTACAGTCTATTCCGGGACTTCCGCCGTCACTGATTGATCCTCCGAAAGGATGTCCGTTTGCAGAACGCTGTGAGTATGCAACTGAGAGATGTAAAAATGAGAAACCAGAGTATACCGAATTTACAGAAACACACAGAGCAATGTGCTTTTTAAATGAGTAAGGTGGGGAGATAGATGAATAAAGAAATATTAATATCTGCAACGGATTTGAAGAAGTATTTCCCGGTTCATAAATTTATGGGCGGTAAGCAGTATGTAAAAGCGGTAGACGGTGTAAGTCTTGAGATCAATAAAGGCGAAACTTTTGGTCTGGTTGGAGAATCAGGCTGTGGAAAATCAACACTGGAACGTACCCTGATCCGTATGTATGATATCACAGATGGAAAAGTAACCTATAAAGGAAAAGATATCACAAATGAAAAAGCAAAGAATCTGCAGTGGATGAAAGACGAAGTACAGATCATTTTCCAGGATCCGTATTCAGCTCTGAATCCATTCTGGAATGTTCGCGAAATTATCAATGAGCCGCTGAAAAAAGCAGGGATGAGTGCAGCAGAAGCGGAAGAAAGAACTGAGTATCTGTTAAATAAAGTTGGAATGTCAAAAGCAGATATGGATAAATTCCCGTATGAATTTTCCGGTGGACAAAGACAGAGAATCGGAATCGCAAGAGCACTTTCAGTTAATCCGGAATTCATCGTATGTGATGAGCCGATCGCAGCCCTGGACGTATCGATCCAGGCACAGGTTGTCAATATGTTGGAAGATCTGCAGAACGAATTTGGTCTGACGTATCTTTTTGCAGCACATGACCTTTCAATGGTACGCTACATCAGTACCCGAATCGGAGTTATGTATCTTGGAACATTGGTTGAGGTGGCAGAGAGCAATGAACTTTATACCAATCCGATGCATCCGTACACAAAGGCACTGCTTTCTGCAATTCCGATCGTGGATCCGTTAAAAGCAAGAGAACATAAAAGAATCCAGCTCAAAGGCGAGCTGCCAAGTCCGATGAATATCCCGGAGGGCTGTCGTTTTGTGACTCGTTGTCCATATGCGACAGAAGCCTGTAAAAACGGTGTCCCGAAACTCCAGGAGATTTCCAAAGGACATTCCGTTGCATGCCATAGGGCAAAAGAAATCTTGTAAAGAAAATTGACATAAAAGTGTAAAGATGCTAGTATAATAAATAGAAAAGGTGCTACCGATGACGGTTCGCCTGATATTATTTGGTTATTAAAAATAACCGCTCATGTTTTCTCAGGACGATGGGCGGTTATTTTTGCGTCTTGGAATCATGCTTTCCACGCACATACCCAAGACTGTAAAAAGTCGCACACAGTGAAATCACTGCAATAAGGTCAGTAATGGTCAGCATAAGCTAGTTCTCCTTTCCAAGATTTCTCAATTAAGAGATGATCTATGTAATCGGAGCTATGAACCCTCCGCACAAAGCGAACCGCCATTCACGTCAGTGTGAAATAGCACCTTGAACTTATGGTAACAAACATAAAGAAGAAAATCAATATAAAATAAAATGACAGAATTGTCTAATCCATCAATTGCAATTCATACAATTTCTTATACAACCCATCCTTCGCCAGCAGCTCCTGATGGGTTCCGGATTCTTTTATTTCCCCGTGATGCATCACAATAATTTTATCCGCATGCTGAATCGTAGAAAGTCGGTGTGCGACCATGATCGTAGTTCTTCCATCCATCAGCCGCGCAAGTGCCTGTGTGATCAGTGTCTCGGTTTCTGTATCGATGTTGGCAGTTGCTTCATCGAGAACAAGGATCTTCGGATCATAAGCAAGTGTCCGTGCGAAGGACAAAAGCTGGCGCTGCCCGGCAGATAGAGTACTTCCGCGCTCTGTGACCGGCTCATCATATCCGTGCGGCAGTTTCTGAATAAATGGATCTGCATTTACAATTTCGGCAGCCCGTCTGACATCGTCCGGTGAGATTGCTTCATTATTCAGCGAGATATTACTTTTGATGTCTCCGGTGAAGATGAAGACATCCTGCTGAACCTGACCAATCGCACCGCGGAGCACATCCAGATCAATTTCATGAATATCAATCCCATCAATCAGGATCTGTCCCTTCTGAATATCAAAATATCTTCCGATCAGATTTAAAATTGTAGATTTTCCTGCTCCGGTAGCGCCGACAAAAGCAGCTTTTTCACCCGGATGGATTACAAAACTTACATCTTTTAAAATATAATTTTCCTCTTCGTAGGCAAACCAGACATGGCGGAATTCAATTTCACCAAGAATATTGACCGGAGTCGGATCGGCCGGAGATACGATCTCTGGTTTTACATCAAGAACACTGAAAATCTTTTCTGCGGAAGCAATGGAAGACTGCAGGGTTCCAAGCTGTTCGGAAAGCTCCTGGATTGGCTCGAAAAAGGAGCTGATGTAGGTGATAAACACGAACAGGGTTCCGAGAGAAAGACTTCCATTTAACACAGAAAGGCTTCCGGTACGGATGACAAGGATCATGGCAATGATCGAAACCAGATAGATTGAAGGCCGGAAGATCGCAAAAGTCATGATCTCGCGGAAATTGGCACGGTACAGTTCCATAGATTTGCCTTCAAATTCACTGTATTTCTCTTTTTCACGTGCAAAGATCTGGATCAGCTTCATACCGGAAATATGTTCGGACAGGAAGGTGTTCAGCTCTGTGATTTTATTTCTTGTGATCTGGTAAGCTTTTCTGGAGAGATGCCGGAAAACAAAAGTCAGGATTGCAACCAGAGGTAAAAGCAGGAAGGATATACCTGCCATTTTCACATTAATTGAGAGCATGACAGCAGCGTAACCAATAATCTTTACAACGTTTTTAAAAAGTTTCACAAGAATGGTGGAAAACAGTTCGTTGACTGCTTCAGTATCGTTAGATACACGGGTTACGAGCTTGCCAACCGGTGTTGTATTGAAAAAAGAAAGTGACAGGCTGTGTATATGTGTAAATGTTTCTTCACGCAGTTTGTACACGATCTGCTGGCCCATCTTTTGCAAAAGCCAGGTGTCGGCAAGGTTCAGGAAAAATCCGCTAAAAAGCAGCAGAAGAAACAGGATTCCGGCTTTTGAGATCCCCTTAAAATCATTTTGTCTTAAAACCTTCAGATCATTGGAAGTAAGCTTCTGCGCACCTTCTCTGACATAATTTTTTAAAACAGATGTATCGGCATTTTGCAGTGCGGTACATTCAGATCGGGTGAGATTTTCTGCCATGTAATAGTGATCCTTCCAGAGAAAAATCTGATAAAAGGAAGCAGAATCCGCCGCGGATACCGCCTGGTCGCGCGACAGTACAAGGCCGTTCCAGTTTACAGCGTCCGGAGCGGAAACGTCGGCTTCTGCATACGGATGATAATAACCATTGATGTACTGGTCGATTGCATTTCCGACGATGATCGGGCGGTAAAGTTCCACAGCAATGATGAAGAGAACCAGGACAGTTGCCAGTGTCATTACCCATTTATGCGGTTTTAGATAACTTAAAAGTCGTTTCATCTTAGGGCTACCTCCTGTTCTCCAATGGAAGCTTCCAACTGTTGCTTTTCAAACATATCTTTATAAATGCCATTTTTCTGAATCAGTTCGGTGTGTGTTCCAAGCTCTTTCATTTCCCCATTTTCAAGTACCATGATCAGATCGGCATGCTGTACTGTGGAAATGCGGTGTGCGATCAGGATTGTTGTTTTCCCTTTACGATCGTCCCTGAGATTATGCAGGATATGTTCTTCCGTATCGGTGTCGACAGCGGAAAGGGAGTCATCAAGGATCAGGATCGGCGCATTTTTCATCAGGGCGCGGGCGATGGAGCTGCGCTGTTTCTGACCGCCGGAAAGCGTAACGCCACGTTCGCCGACGATCGTATCATAGTTGTCCGGAAAATTTGCAATATTATCGTGAATGCAGGCTGATTTTGCTGCGGCGATAATACGGCTCATATCCTGTGACTTTGTGCCGAATGCAATATTTGCTTTCAGAGTATCGGAAAAAAGAAAATTATCCTGTGGTACATAAGCAATATTTTCACGCAGAGTTTTCAGCGGAATTGTGTTGATATCATGGTCATCCAGATAAATCATGCCTGGCTCGGTGTTGTAAAGCCGGAGCAGAAGATTGACCAGAGTGGACTTTCCGTTGCCGGTGCGCCCGATGATGGCAAGGGTTGTCCCGGATGGGATGTCCAGATTGATATCATGCAGTACCGGAGAAGTATTGCCAAGGTGTGCAAAGGTCAGGTGATCAAAACGGATATCCCCGTGCAGGGTGTCTAAAGTCGTGACAGAAGCAGTATCTTTTACATTTGTCTGCGCTTCCAGAATTTCCTGTACACGGCGGATGGATGCAGTTCCCTGGGAAAACATGACAGCAGCTTCCGAACAGGCGAGCATCGGCCATACCAGCATATTGACATACTGATTGAAAGCTACGAAGCGTCCGAGCGTAATCTGTCCGATCAGGGCAAGGTACCCCCCATAAAGGAGTGAGGCAAGACTGGAAAATCCGATGATCACATCCAGAAGCGGGATCAGGATGGCTTCCAGCTTTGCGATGCGCATACTTTTATCCATGGTATCCTGGTTCTTTTTGGAAAAAGAAAGGATTTCTGCCTGCTTGCGGACAAAGGCCTTGATCACACGGATCCCGGAGAAGCTTTCCTGTACAAAGTCGGCAAGATTGGAAACACTGTCCTGACGTTCGGTGTAGAGGTCATCCAGTACCTTTCCGTAATGCATATAGCCGAGGCAGATAATGACCATCGGGATCAGTGCCAGAAGTGTCAGTTTTATATTGACATAATACATCATCTGGCAGACGACCAGGAGCGTCATGACTACGGAATCAAAGATGCAGATGACAGCAGGGCCAAGTGCCATGCGTACCGCATTTAAGTCACTGGTAAACCGGGTCATCAGATCACCTGTTTTGTGGCTGTTGTAGTATTCCACATCCATAGTTTCCAGATGGGAAAACATTTCATTACGCAGTTCACGCTCGATAATACGTGCGGTTCCAAAAAGAAAATAACGCCACAAAAAACGGCCGACTGCAAGCAGAAGACCAATCAGAAAGATTCCAAGAAGACAGGTACGAATGGAACTCCAGGTGATGCTGCGCGCGGTAAGACCGTCGGTAATGATACCGGTAAGTTTTGGAATAAATACACTTGCCGCATCTACAGCAAAAAGAGTAAGGATTCCAGCAATATAGCGATATTTGTATCGCCTGACATATTGCATGATAAAGGGCAGTGGTTTCATATCAATGCCTCCTGAAAATGATAAAATTTTTCTATATAAACTATTATAGAGGATAGAACCTGGGGTGTCAAAGATTCCGTCAAATAAACGGGAAATACTTTGTGAAACAGGGGAAATTTCGTGAAAACGACAATTGCAATTTAAGATACATTTTTCTATAATGACGAGAGGTAAAATGTTAATGAGATAAACAGAGGGAATATATGAAAACATTACAAAAAGATTTGACGACCGGGAATCCGGGAAAAATTATTTTTAATTTCACACTGCCGATCTTCATTGGAAATGTATTTCAGCAGTTCTACAGTATGGCGGATACGATTATCGTAGGAAAGTTCGTGGGAACCAAAGCACTTGCGGCTGTTGGAAGTACGGGAACGATCATGTTTCTGATCAATGGATTTATTCTGGGAATGACGGCAGGATTTACTGTACTTACGGCACAGAAATTTGGTGCGGGTGATATGAAAGCAATGCGCAAGACTGTAGGAAATGCCGCGATTCTGGCGATTATTATGTCTCTTATTATGACTGTGTTCGGAATGATGGCAATGAAACCGCTTCTTGGGATTATGCAGACACCGGATGATATTTTCAAGGATGCCTATGCGTATATTATGGTAATCTGTGGCGGAATTGCGGCGCAGATGCTATATAACTTTTTATCCAGTGTCTTGCGGGCACTTGGTAACAGCAAGGTTCCGCTATATTTCCTGATTCTTGCGGCGTTGCTCAACATTGTGCTGGATATGGTATTTATCATTGCGTTTCACATGGGCGCGGCCGGTGCGGCATGGGCGACCGTGATTTCACAGGGGATTTCGGGAATCCTGTGTCTGGTATATATTATGAAGGCGGTTCCGATTCTGCATTTACATAAGGAGGACTGGCGTCCGAGCGGACATCTGCTGAAGATCCAGCTTGCAGTCGGAATCCCGATGGCGCTTCAATATTCGATCACAGCGATCGGAACCATGATGGTACAGACCGCCTTGAATCTGCTTGGCTCCACACAGGTAGCGGCATTTACCGCAGCGAATAAGATAGAGCAGATCGTGACGCAGGCATATGTTGCGATGGGAACCACGATGGCAACCTATTGCGCACAGAATATTGGAGCAGGTAAGATCAAAAGGATCCGTCAGGGATTTAAGTCAATTACGATCATGGGAAGTATCTATTCAGTCGTAGTTGCGGCGATCATTATGACGGTTGGAAAATATATGACGTATCTGTTCCTGTCTGGGGATCTGACAGAAATTATGCGTTCCGTGGATATTTACCTGAAGTGCGTCGGTACTTTCTTTATTCCTCTTACTGTTGTAAATGTTTACCGGAATGGAATCCAGGGAATGGGATATGGACTGCTTCCGATGATGGCTGGTGTGGCTGAGCTGGTTGGCAGGGGCGTTGTTGCCATGATCGCGGCAGGGCAGAAGAGTTACTTTGGGGTATGCATGGCAAGTCCGGCGGCATGGATCCTGGCAAGTGTGTTGCTGATCGTGATGTATTATTATGTGATCCACCAGAATGAGAAGCGGTTTGCGAAGTATGCGGATGAGGAATAGAAAAGTTTTCTTTATAAAGCAAACGGAATGAATAACAGCTCCGGCGAATATACTTTTTAGTAAAGTGGTTCGCCAGGAGCTGTTTTTATGCGCCTTTTTTTATACATATCTGACTTTATAGTCCCTTTTATGATTTTGTCCATTCTTATATATGGAATTTTGGCAGGAGTGAATGTATATGATACTTTTATTCAGGGAGCAAAGCGTGGATTTTGGACGGTCGTGCGGCTGATGCCGACGTTGATCGGATTGATGGCGGCAGTGGGGATTTTGCGTGCATCGGGTTTCCTGGAATTTATATCGGAAATAATTGGAAATGTGACGGAGCAGATTGGATTTCCAGGGGCACTGGTTCCGCTTACGATTGTGAAAATGTTTTCGTCCTCTGCCGCAACGGGATTATTGCTTGATATCTATAAGGAATTTGGAACGGATTCGAGAAACGGAATGATCGCTTCAATTTCGATGGCGTGTACAGAAACGATTTTCTATACGATGTCTGTGTATTTTATGTCAGCAAAGGTGAAAAAAACCAGGTATACTCTTGCCGGAGCACTTATTGCAACATTTGCAGGGCTTGCAGCGAGTGTGTGGCTGGCAGCACTTGTATAAATAAAAGTTGTATATAAAAATTATCGAATGTTGTATTCAGATTTTTTTGAAAAATGTATATATCGCACAATAAAAATGACTACAATTAACAAAAAATGTGCAAAATCTTGACAAAGAATGGAGAGAAACATAGAATATAGTCTATAGATGGTTCGAATCCAATTTTTATACGAAAAGGAGCAAAACATGAACGCAGCAGAAATTATTAAAAAAGATTTGGATGCAATTTATATTGGGAATCTGAGCACGGTAGATGACAATCTTACACTCCCGGAGAACGGAAAATATGGTGCTCAATTTACTTGGGAGACAGGGGAAGAAAGATTTATTGATAATACAGGAAAGGTACATCGTCCACTGCATGGCATGGGAAACCGTAAAGTTACACTGACGGTTACCGCAACATATGAAGGATATAGTGAGTCAAGAGAATATGTGGCGACCGTATTGCAGGAAGCAAAAGAAAATATCGTAAAAGAAGTACGTAAAGTCGTCCTTAATGCACTGGTCGGTGAAGAAGCACATCTTCCGTCTGTTGTGATCGTATACACAGAAGATGGACGCCGCATGACAATGCCGGTGAAATGGAATACATATGAGCCGGCAAAAGAAGAGACAGTGGTTGCAGTTGCAGGTGTGATCGATGGAACAGAAAAGGAAGCATCTGCAGAGATCCATTATAAAAAGGAAATAGTACCAGTAAAAGGACCGGAGAAAAAAGTGGGTTATTTTCCACTTGGACAGGTTCGGTTGAAAGAAGGAACTCTTTATTATAAATACCAGAAGCTGATGGAAGAATATCTTCTTGGAATTGACGATGACCAGATGCTTTATAATTTCCGCAAAGCGACCGGACTGGATACAAAAGGGGCACCTCCGATGACCGGTTGGGATGAGGAAAGCTGTAAACTGAAAGGGCACACGACAGGACATTATCTGTCAGGTATTGCACTTGCATTTGCGGCAACCGGCAATCCAAAATTTTTAGATAAAGTCAATTACATGGTAGCAGAGCTGAAAAAGTGCCAGGATGCATTTGCGGCAACCGGCAAATATCACAGAGGATTTTTAAGTGCATACTCAGAGGAACAGTTCGATCTTCTGGAAGTATATACCAAGTATCCGGAAATCTGGGCTCCATATTATACTTTGGATAAGATTATGTCCGGATTATATGATTGTCATGTGTTTGCCGGAAATGAGACGGCAAAAGAGATCCTGGATTTGATGGGAGACTGGGTATATGACAGGCTTTCCCGTCTGCCAAAAGAAACTCTGGATAAAATGTGGGCAATGTATATTGCAGGCGAGTTTGGTGGTATGCTTGGAACAATGGTAAAAGTCTATGAGCTGACCGGAAAAGAAAATCATCTGAAGGCTGCAAAACTTTTTGAAAATGAAAAGTTATTCTATCCGATGGAAGAAGAATGCGATACATTGGAGGATATGCATGCAAACCAGCATATTCCGCAGATTATCGGTGCAATGGATCTGTATCGGGCAACTGGTGATGAGATTTATTGGGAAATCGGAAAGAATTTCTGGAATATCGTGACTGGTGGACATACATATTGTATCGGTGGGGTTGGTGAGACTGAGATGTTCCATCGTGCAAATACAACGTGTTCTTATCTTACGGATAAGGCTGCTGAAAGCTGTGCAAGTTATAATATGCTGCGCCTGACCAGTCAGTTATTTGAATATACGCGAAGCGGCAATCTGATGGATTATTATGATAATACGCTGAGAAATCATATCCTGACATCAAGTAGTCATAAATGTGATGGTGGAACGACTTATTTTCTTCCACTTGGTCCGGGTGGCAGAAAAGAATTCTTCCTTTCAGAGAATTCCTGCTGTCATGGAACCGGTATGGAGAGCAGATTCCGCTATATGGAAAATATTTATGCGCAGGATGAAGATACGCTTTACATTAACCTTCTTGTAGATTCCGTGCTGACGGACGAAAATGGAAAAACGATGATCGAACTTCAGAGTGTGGATGAAGAAGGTGTAATGGAAATCCGTTGCCAAAAGGATCAGAAAAAAGTTCTTAAAATCCATATTCCGGCATGGGGACAGAAGGATTTTAACGTGTCTGTAAATGGAAAAGTTCTTGCAGATACAGCACTTCATGATGGTTATCTGGTAATTGATGCAGATCCGAAAGCCGGAGATGTGATCCGACTGGAACTTCCGATGGAATTCCGTGTGTTGGATAACAAGTCTGATGCGGCATTTGTCAATTTTGCATATGGGCCATATATTCTTGCGGCACTTTCAGAGGAAAAAGAATTCCTTACAGCACCGGCAGTAGAAGAAATTCATATGGTTGATGGAAAATTACAGTTTGAAGCGAATGGAATGAAGATGATCCCTCTTCCGGAAGTAGATATGGAAGCTTATCATGTATATTTTCATAAAGAATAAAAATAAGAAATAAAAAGCAGGAGTGTGCAGTTAAAAAATGTACACTCCTGCTTTTTAGTCATATCAGTTATATCATACTTTTGCGAAGACAAGAGATTTAATGAGAGATTTAAATAAAATCTTCTTGACGGATTCTGCAAAACAGTGGATAATATTGCACAGTAATCACATGTGACAAGACAGTAGATTATACACTAAAAGAATGACAGGAGCAGGAGAAAGTTATGAAAGAGTTTCTAAGAAAGAAAAATATTATCTTTTCAGCGAAGCGATACGGAATCGATGCGCTTGGTGCAATGGCGCAGGGACTGTTTGCATCGCTTCTGATCGGTACGATTATCAGTACACTCGGAGAACAGCTTGGTATAGGAATCCTTGTAACAGTAGGCGGTTATGCGAAAGGAGCAACCGGAGCTGCGATGGCAGTTTCGATCGGAGTAGCACTTCAGTGTCCGTCACTTGTATTGTTTTCACTGGCAGCAGTCGGAATGGCAGCGAATGAACTTGGGGGTGCCGGAGGACCGCTTGCGGTTTTGGTCGTTACGATTTTTGCAGCAGAATTTGGGAAACTGGTTTCAAAAGAAACAAAAATAGATATTATTGTGACACCATTTGTGACGATCTGTGTGGGAGTTCTGCTTTCACTTGGATGCGCACCGGCGATCGGAGCAGCGGCAAGTACCGTGGGAACTGCGATCATGTGGGCGACTGAACTGCAGCCTTTCTTTATGGGAATTCTTGTGTCGGTGATCGTTGGTATTGCGCTGACACTTCCGATCAGCAGTGCAGCGATCTGTGCGGCACTTTCACTTACCGGGCTTGCAGGAGGTGCTGCTGTAGCCGGCTGCTGTGCACAGATGGTTGGTTTTGCGGTTATGAGTTTTAAGGAAAATAAATGGGGAGGTCTTTTTGCGCAGGGGATCGGAACTTCAATGCTCCAGATGGGAAACATCGTGAGAAACCCGAGAATCTGGCTCCCGCCGACACTGGCATCCGCAATTACCGGTCCGGTCGCAACCTGTATCTTCCATCTGAAGATGAACGGTGCGGCAGTGGCATCCGGAATGGGAACCTGCGGACTGGTCGGACAGATTGGTGTGTACACAGGCTGGGTAAATGATATTGCTGCGGGAACAAAGGCTGCGATCACCGGAATGGACTGGGCAGGTCTTGTGCTGATCTGCTTCATCCTTCCGGCAGTACTTTCCTGGGCAATTGCGATTCCGATGAGAAAATGTGGCTGGATCAAGGAAAATGATCTGAAGCTGGATTTGTAGATTCGGGTGTAAATTATATAAAAATGTGTTTGAGGGGTTATCCTGTGGGAATATTTTGGATTCTCACAGGATAGTTTTTTGTTTCATAGGATCAATCTAATAAATTTTTTTCCACCTCATCATATACGATCTCAAATGGCGCCGGTCCCACATCCAGTACAGCCCTGTGAAATTCTTTCTGGGAGAATTGATTTCCCAGGGCATCTGCCATCTCCTTTTTCAATTCATAAAATTTCAGGTATCCAATATAGTATTTCAGATAATTGGCGGGACTTCCAATGATCAGTTCGTAGACACTCTGTACTGCATTTGCATCATTGATTCCGTAATCGCTGAAAAAGCGGACTGTATCAGTTACAGACCAGCCGTCATAATGAATTCCCATGTCTGCAAGCGCATAAAGTCCAAGAATGACAGAACTGTTTTTCTGGAGAAGGGATGCTTCCGTCTTAGAGAGAGGTGCAAGGTAGTAGGACATCATTTCCGCATAGGTGGCCCAGCCCTCAACGTATCCACCAAAATCAAGAATGCTCCGGATAGGATCCGGCTCAGAAGCAGAAAAATAGACGGTCTGGTACAGATGTCCGGGATAGCCTTCGTGAGCAAGGGTTGTGTAGAGATTCAGCCCTGAGGCGGTCTGTCCGTTGTTAATGTAGATGACATTTTCCGTCAGATTGTCAATGGCAGGGATCATATAGAAAGCGGGACTTAGATAATCCTGCATGGATTCCGGAATATATTTGACCTGGAAATCAACATCAGGAATTTCCGGGAATGTATCTGTGATTTTAGACCTGAGATCGTCCAGCATGGAATCCGGAGGTGTCTGCTCCAAAACGGATGCCTGGGTAAGTGCTGCGTCGGCAGGGAAGAGAACCTTCTGCATGGCATTTAGATCTTCCAGTATCTGTGCCCTGGTCATCAGTCGCAGACGGGAAACGGATTCATTGCAGCCGGTAGTCTGACGCACCAGATATTCATAGTATTTTTTTCCATAAGGGAAATGGCTAAGTCCCTGTTCATTCGTTCCTTTTCCTTTCAGCGATTTGATAGCGGTGATCAGATTTTGATAAGCCGGATAAATCTCTTCTGTTACAAGTTCCATATTTTCTTTCCGAAAAGAATCTTTTTTGTTTTCAGGTAAAAGATCCAGTGACGCGATTCGTTCATCAAATGTACTGACAAGATAATTCTCTTTACCCATATCGATAAAAGACTGGCAGGTGTCCAGAACAGAATCAACCTGGTAATCCGGCATAAAAAGACCGGAAGCAGCTTTTTTCTGCTCAAACCGGATGACAGAATCAAAATAGGCAGGCGTTTCTTTTAAGAGAGCAAGATAGGTTTCTACATCCTGTGTGTCGTAAAAGCTGTATTCCGAGAGCAGAACGGGCAGTTGGGTATGGATGCCGGATACCGGACCAAGTGGCTCCTGGTAGAGCAGATAATCCGTCCCTGTGGATGCATTTTCAAGATAGGTATCCAGGATTTTAAAGGTTAGTGCATTTTCCGAAGAAAGAGTGCCGGGATCAAATTCCTGCAGAGAAGAGAGAACATTTCTGACAGAAGCTTTCGCTGCAACGGGATCAGAAGAAAGACTGCCATATGTAGCCGGGATGTCCGCGATGCCATAGTCAGAAGGAGAACGCAAGGTATAGTGAAGACTGATGGTATTTGCGGATACTTCCGTCTGGAAGAGGCGGCGTGTGAAAGTACGGAATTGCCGGTCGGAAGATTCTGCATGCAGGGAGTTCCAAAATGCATTGCCAGACAGAAAAGAAATCAGAATGACCAGCAGACAACAGGGAAGGATCAGAAATATTTTTTTCCGGTGTTTAAGAATTAGATGAAACATAAAACTCCAGAAGAAATGATGTTGTTTCTATGTATATGATTTTGATTCCGAGAATATGTTTTTTAAACGAAACTTTACAGAAACAAAACAAGTGTCTTGTCAGATGTAAAGTGCAGTGCTATAATGGGCACTATGCTGAAAAAAGATCAGAGATGAGAAAAGAGTCAGTAAGGGAGGATCACGTTATGACAACGGTGGAAGAGATACAGAAGCTTAAGAAAGAGAAGAATGCTGTCATTCTGGCACATTATTATGTGCGGCCGGAGGTGCAGGAGATAGCAGATTATATAGGGGATTCTTTTTACCTGAGCAAGGTAGCAACGAAGCTCAAAGAAAAGACAATCGTATTTTGTGGCGTTTCTTTTATGGGGGAGAGTGCGAAGATCCTGAATCCGGAGAAAACGGTTCTGATGCCGGATATGACAGCAGACTGTCCGATGGCACATATGGCAGATGTGGAGACGATCCGGAAGATGCGGAAAGAATATAATGATCTTGCTGTTGTCTGCTATATCAATTCAACGGCAGCACTGAAAGAATATTCAGATGTCTGTGTGACATCTGCAAATGCAGTGAAGATCGTAAAAGAACTTCCGAACAAGAATATTTTCTTTATTCCAGATCGGAATCTGGCACATTTTGTAGCCGATCATGTACCGGAAAAAAATTTTGTTTACAATAATGGATTCTGTCCGACTCATGAACGGATGGAACCTGAGGATGTAGCCGAGGTGAAAAGGAGACATCCAGGGGCACAGATCGTCGCACACGGAGAATGCCGTGCAGAGCTTCTTGCGATGGCAGATTACGTGGGAAGCACATCAGGAATCATTCAGTATGTAACGGCAAGTGACTGTCAGGAATTCATTGTCTGTACAGAAGAGGGTGTTGGTTACAAGCTGAAGGAACAGAACCCGGAGAAGACATTCTATTATCCGGACAAGCTTCCGGTATGTCCGAATATGAAAAAGAATACTCTGGAGAAGGTGCTGCATGTTTTGCAGACTGGTGAAAATGAGGTTCACGTAGATGCAAAGCTTCGGGAAAATTCCAAGAAACCGTTAGAGAAAATGCTGGAGCTTGCTGCAAAATAAAAGAACCGGAAAATCAGAAATAAGAAACAATAGGTGACCGGATAAGAGAACCGGAGTTGGAGGGATAAAGTTGGAGATTAAGACAGATGTAGTGATCGTAGGAACCGGAGTTGGTGGTGCATTTTCTGCACTGAATCTTCCGGAGGATAAACAGATTGTTATGATTACCAAGTCAGATCTGGAAAGCAGTGATTCATTTCTTGCACAGGGCGGAATCTGTGTACTTCGTGATGATGAAGATTATGAGGGGTATTTTGAAGATACAATGCGCGCAGGTCATTACGAGAACAGGAAAGAATCCGTGGATATTATGATCCGAAGCTCGCAGGAAATTATTCATGATCTGATTGGATATGGGGTGGATTTTGCTAAAAAAGACGGAAATCTTGCATTTACAAGAGAAGGTGCACATTCCAGACCGCGAATCCTTTTCCATGAAGACATTACAGGAAAAGAGATCACAAGTAAATTACTTACACAAGTAAAGAAACGAAAAAATGTACAAATACACGAATTTACAACTATGACAGACATCATTGTTAAAAATGGAAAGTGTGCAGGAATTTTAGCGAAGATGCAGGACGGAGAAGAAATGAAGATCTATGCGCAGGATACCATCTTTGCAAGTGGTGGAATCGGCGGAAGATATCAGCATTCTACGAACTTCCCACATCTGACCGGGGATGCGCTTGATATTTCCGAAAAGCATGGCATCCGTCTGGAACATCTGGACTATGTGCAAATCCATCCGACCACTTTGTATTCTTCAAAACCAGGACGCAGATTCCTGATTTCAGAATCTGTCCGTGGTGAAGGTGCAGTTCTTTATAACAAAGACGGAGAGCGGTTTGTCAATGAGCTTCTTCCGCGGGATGTGGTGACAAAAGCAATCCGTGAGCAGATGGAAAAAGATGGAACGGATCATGTGTGGCTTTCCATGGAAAATATAGATAAGAATACAATTCTGGAACATTTCCCGAATATCTGTGAGCGGTGCCGGGAAGAAGGCTATGACGTGACAAAAGAGTGGATTCCGGTTGTTCCGGCACAACACTATTTCATGGGAGGCATCTGGGTAGACAGTGACAGCAGAACTTCGATGGAGCATCTGTATGCGGTTGGAGAGACCAGCTGCAATGGCGTCCATGGGGCAAACCGTCTGGCAAGTAATTCTCTGCTTGAGAGTCTGGTGTTTGCAAAACGTGCGGCACATAAGATATCAGGAGTGGAAAATGCAGTGAAGCCGGCAGTGTTCTGTAAAGAGGCAATATAAAAGAAAAAGATATGTTTAGAGTGAGGAAAAAAGAAATGAATAAGATTACGATGACATTGAATGTAGACCATCTGATAAAAGAAGCGCTGCAGGAGGACATTTCCAGTGAGGACGTGACCACCAATGCGGTGATGAAAGAAGCCGTGACCGGTGAGGTGCAGCTGATCTGCAAACAGGACGGAGTCGTTGCCGGACTGGATGTATTTCGCAGAGTATTTGAGATCCTGGATGAAAATGTGAAGATTGATTTTTATTGCAAAGACGGCGATGAAGTGAAGAAAGGTGAGCTGATGGGTGTTGTTACTGGAGATATCCGTGCGCTGCTTTCCGGCGAAAGAGTCGCACTGAATTATCTGCAGAGAATGAGTGGTATCGCAACCTATACCCATTCGGTTGCAAAGCTTCTGGAAGGAACAAAAACGAAGCTTCTGGATACCCGGAAGACCACACCGAATATGCGTATCTTTGAAAAATATGCGGTTCGTGTCGGTGGCGGATATAACCACAGATATAATCTTTCCGACGGAGTTCTTTTAAAAGACAATCATATCGGAGCGGCAGGAAGCGTGACAAAAGCGGTACAGATGGCAAAGGAATACGCACCGTTTGTACGCAAGATCGAAGTGGAGGTAGAGAATCTGGATATGGTTCGAGAGGCTGCCGATGCCGGAGCAGATATCATTATGCTGGATAATATGTCGCCGGAGGATATGAAGGAGGCAATCCGGATTATTGACGGACGTGCAGAGACAGAGTGTTCCGGAAATGTGACAAAAGAAAATATTGACCGTCTGACGTCTCTTGGAGTAGACTATATATCAAGTGGGGCACTTACCCATTCTGCTCCTGTTCTTGATATTTCACTGAAGAATCTGCATGCGGTTTAAGCTGGTCTTAGCCTGAAAATGCAGAAGCGCTTCCGCAAAAGGGAAGACGCCGGATGACAGAAAGGTAAGGAATCAGATACAGGGCAGAATTGCAGAAAAAGGAGAGTTATATCGGGATGACAGGTTCCAGACGAAGAGAAGAGATTGTCAGCAAAATAAAGAGCAGTGAGGTTCCGGTACCGGGGAAAGAACTGGCGAAGGTATATGATGTAAGCCGTCAGGTCATTGTACAGGACATTGCACTGATCCGTGCAGCCGGATATGATATCATTTCGACCAACCGGGGATATATTCTGAATGCGCCGCATTCGGTAACGAGAGTGTTCAAAGTCAGTCATACGGATGAACAGATGGAGGATGAGCTTTGTTCGATCGTAGATCTGGGTGGCAAGGTGGTAAATGTAATGATCAATCACCGGATTTATGGACATATGGAAGCACCTCTTGATGTGGCATCGCGGAGAAATGTCAAAGAATTCATGGAAGGGATCCACAGTGGAAAGTCCAGTCCGCTTAAGAATATCACCTCCAACTATCACTATCACACAGTTGAAGCGGATTCGGAAGAGACACTGGATCTGATCGAGCAGGTATTGAAGGAAAAAGGCTATCTGGTGTCAAATACGCCTTGACAAGTTTCTGATATCTGTGATAGGATTTTTTTGATATGAGAAAAGCGATGATGAAGAGAGTAGGTCTTTTGAATGTTTACAGAGAAGTCCCGCAGAGGCTGAGAGGGATGACTGGAGAAGGATTGAAGATGGCTTCTGAGCAGCGTAGGTGAACATAAGGAAGCAACGAATCAGTTTCCTGTGCAAGCGTGCGATGGGTTCCGCCCGTTACAGCGGCGAGTGCAGATATGGACTGCCAAAAGCAGCAGACTGTACCCGGTGAGATTCTTCCTGTGAGGGAAGGATGAAGAGAAGTGGTAACACGGTAATAATCCCGTCTTCTATATTTTATAGAAGGCGGTTTTTTTATATATTAGAAAATGCTCTTTTCTAATATATAAAAAACGCTCCGCGAGGATGCGCACTGCGGCGCACAAGGAAGATGTCGCAAGCGACCGCGCAGGCACCAGAATGTGCCAAGGCACATTCTTTTACTTAATAATTAAAAGAAAAAGGAGATAAAGAACCATGGCAGACAAACCAAAATATTATATTACAACTGCAATTGCCTATACATCAGGTAAGCCACATATCGGTAACACATACGAGATCGTGCTGGCAGATGCAATTGCACGTTATAAGAGAAGTCAGGGATATGATGTATTTTTCCAGACAGGAACTGATGAGCATGGACAGAAGATCGAATTAAAAGCAGAAGAAGCAGGCGTTACACCAAAGGAATTTGTAGATAACGTATCCGGGGAGATTAAGAGAATCTGGGATCTGATGAACACTTCTTATGACAAATTTATCCGTACAACGGATGATTATCATGAGAAAGAAGTACAGAAGATATTCAAGAAACTGTATGACCAGGGAGATATTTACAAAGGACACTACGAAGGAATGTACTGTACTCCATGCGAATCCTTCTTCACAGAATCCCAGCTTGTAGATGGAAAATGTCCGGACTGCGGACGCCCGGTACAGCCTGCAAAAGAAGAAGCATACTTCTTCAAGATGAGCAAATATGCAGACAGACTGATTGAGTATATCAATACACATCCGGAATTTATCCAGCCGGTAGCACGTAAGAATGAGATGATGAACAACTTCCTTCTTCCGGGCCTTCAGGATCTGTGTGTATCCAGAACTTCTTTCAAATGGGGAATCCCGGTAGACTTTGATCCGAAGCATGTTGTTTATGTATGGCTTGATGCTCTTACCAACTATATCACCGGTATCGGATATCACTGTGACGGTGAAAGTGAAGAACTGTTCAACAAGAACTGGCCGGCAGACCTTCATCTGATCGGAAAAGATATCATTCGTTTCCATACAATTTACTGGCCGATCTTCCTGATGGCACTTGGACTTCCGCTTCCAAAACAGGTATTCGGACATCCGTGGCTGCTTCAGGGCGATGGAAAAATGAGTAAATCCAAAGGAAATGTTCTTTACGCAGATGAGCTGGTAGATTTCTTCGGAGTCGATGCAGTACGTTACTTCGTTCTGCATGAGATGCCATTTGAAAATGACGGTGTGATTTCATGGGAACTGATGGTAGAAAGACTGAATTCAGATCTTGCCAACACACTTGGAAACCTTGTAAACCGTACTATTTCTATGACAAATAAATACTTTGGTGGAACTGTGACAAATAAAGGTGTGACAGAAGAAGTAGATGCAGATCTGAAAGCTGTAACAGAAAATACACCGAAGCTCGTAGAAGCAAAAATGGAAGAACTGCGTGTGGCAGATGCGATTACAGAGATCTTCAATCTGTTTAAACGCTGCAACAAATATATTGATGAGACAATGCCTTGGGCACTTGCTAAGGATGAAAGTAAAAAGGACCGTCTGGAGACAGTACTCTGGAATCTGATCCAGAGTATTTCCGAAGGTGCAAAACTTCTGGAATCCTTCATGCCGGAAACATCAGAAAAGATTCTTGCACAGCTTGGTGGCGGAAATGTAACTGACAAACCGGAAATCCTGTTCCAGAGACTCGATCTGGAAGAAGTTATGAAAAAAGTAGCAGAACTTCATCCACCAGTTAAAGAAGAGAAAGAAGAGGAAGAAGAAGGAATCGACATCGAAGCAAAACCGGAGATCACTTTTGAAGATTTTGAAAAGATGCAGTTCCAGGTAGGTGAGATCATTTCCTGCGAGGCAGTGAAGAAATCTAAAAAACTGCTCTGCTCACAGGTTAAGATCGGAAGCCAGGTAAAACAGATTGTATCCGGAATCAAAGCACACTACACACCGGAAGAGATGGTAGGCAAGAAGGTTATGGTTCTTGTGAACCTGAAACCTGCAAAACTCGCCGGAGTGCTTTCAGAAGGTATGCTGCTCTGCGCAGAAGATGCAGATGGAAATCTTGCGCTGATGACACCGGAGAAGAAGATGCCGGCAGGAGCAGAGATCTGTTAATTAAAACGGAGCAGACAAGTCGTGAGGCAGATTGGGAATATCTGCCTGATTAAAAAAATAAGAGATCAATATATCACAGAGATTGCTGTGATGTAACAGAAAAAGAGGAAACGACCACAGATAATGTAGTTGTTTCCTCTTTTGGGATTACTGTGTGTTATCGGAAGTGTCGTGAGTCGTTTTATCAGAAGTCTTTACGGAATCTGTAATACTTTCTTCACTGCTCAGTTTTGATTCTAGTCCTGCATTCTTTTCCTTGAGTGTAGCAAGCTGATTGTTCAGCTCCAGAGTCTGCGAATAGAGTTTCTTATTTGACTGATGCAGCGTATGTATTCTGCACATAGAAAAAATTAAAAGAATTGTTAAAATGATCAGTGCCACATCTTTCCACATTACTTTATTTTTCATAAAAATCCCTCCCGCTATATCCTTTTTTCTTGTGTAATTATTATACATCAAACAAAAAAATTTACCATTGTCAAAGTGCTATATTTTATAGAACAAACAGAGCAAAAATTGGGCAAAAAGAAAAGAACTGAAAAATACAGTTCTCTTCTCATTTACACCAAAAATGTGATAGAATTTTCTGCTCTACACGGGAAAGTTCTAAGTTTACAGAATATCAATATATTCTCCAGCCAGCGCCTTATTCATACTTCTGACCGCACAGAATTTACCACACATACTGCAGGTATCGCTATGGTCATCTTCCGGTTTACGGCTGTCACGGATGGCTTTTGCTGTCTCCGGATCGAGAGCACATGCATACTGTGCTTCCCAGTCGAGGACGCGGCGGGCATCCGCCATCTTGTCATCGATATCACGCGCATGTGGGATTCCTTTTGCAATATCAGCTGCGTGAGCAGCGATCTTGGAAGCAATGATTCCCTGCTTGGTGTCATCTACGTTTGGAAGTGCAAGGTGTTCAGCCGGTGTGACATAGCACAGGAATGCGGCTCCGCTCATTGCAGCAACAGCGCCACCGATGGCTGCAGTGATGTGGTCATAACCCGGAGCGATATCTGTTACCAGAGGTCCAAGTACATAGAAAGGTGCACCCATGCAGATGCTCTGCTGTACTTTCATGTTCGCAGCAACCTGATCCAGCGGCACATGTCCAGGACCTTCTACCATAACCTGTACATTGTGATCCCATGCACGCTTGGTCAGTTCTCCGAGGCGGACGAGTTCTTCAATCTGGCACACATCAGTAGCGTCAGCAAGACATCCCGGACGACAGGCATCACCAAGGGAAATGGTAACATCATATTCTTCGCAGATGTCGAGGATTTCATCGTAATGCTCATAGAATGGGTTCTCTTCTCCGGTCATGCACATCCATGCAAAGACAAGACTTCCGCCACGGCTTACGATGTTCATTTTACGTTTATGCTTTTTGATCTGTTCGATGGTTTTTCTTGTGATTCCACAGTGAAGAGTGACAAAGTCAACGCCATCCTCTGCGTGAAGACGGACAACATCAATAAAATCCTGTGCAGTAAGAGTTGCCAGGTCTCTCTGATAATGGATGACACTGTCGTAGACCGGTACAGTTCCGATCATAGCCGGGCACTCGTGTGTCAGCTTCTGACGGAATGGCTGGGTATTACCGTGACTGGAAAGATCCATAATTGCTTCTGCACCGAGATTAACGGCACTCATAACTTTCTGCATTTCAATATTATAATCTTTGCAGTCGCGGGAAACGCCTAAGTTGACATTGATCTTGGTACGGAGCATACTTCCGACACCTTCCGGGTCAAGGCAGGTATGGTTCTTGTTGGCACAGATGGCAACCTTGCCTTCTGCGACAAGCTGCATCAGCTTTTCAACAGGCATATGTTCCTTTTTTGCTACGGTTTCGATTTCCGGAGTCAGAATTCCTTTTCTGGCAGCGTCCATCTGGGTTGTGTAATTTCTCATGTTGTTTTGCCTCCGTTTCTTATTGGTTTGTGAGTATCACAAAAATCTGGCGTCAGCAAAACACGGACAGCGTACACGAAAAAAACCAGACACAGCCTGATGGGTACACTTCCAGTTCGGAATGATAGAATTGCTAACGCCTTTGTCGGAAAATTTCCGGCAATGAACAGGATTTTATTTGAAAATCTCTGCCTTTTATTACGCGATACAAGGTGGTGTCCCCGGTGTAACGCGGTTTCATTTACAGCAGAGTGCTGTAAAAATGAACGATGATTATGCTTCGCGGATCTGAGACATAACGCCGCCTTTTTCCAGAACTGTGATCAGGATGAAAGCAAGGATGCTTCCTGCGACAGTGGAAATAAGGAATGGAACGACATAAACGAAAAGTCCTGCCGGCGCAATTCCCATCAGATACAAAGCAACCGGATAAGCGGCAAGTGCGCCAAGGAATCCGGTTCCGATCGCTTCGGCAAGGCAGGTAAGACTTAAGATGTGGCATTTTTTGTAGACAAGACCACAGCATAAAGCACCGACCATGCTTCCCGGAAAAGCCATAAAGCTTCCGAGACCGAGCAGATTGCGGAGTAAACTTGCACAGAATGCAATGCCAACGCCCCATGCAGGACCAAGTGTTACGGCGGCAAGAATGTTGACCATGTGCTGTACCGGAGCGCATTTGCTTCCGGCAACCGGTACGCTGATAAAGCTTCCGACGATTGCAAGCGCGGTGAGAACACCGGCAAGTGCGAGTTTCTTTGTTGTATTATTTTGTTTCATAGTAGAGTTCTCCTTCCTTTTAAATAAAAAAGAAACCCCACACCTGAGTGGAGTTCCTGCTGTCCGTAATCACTGAACACATCATCTTCGTGTTCCTGATATGTCATGTAAAAAAATAAGAGATGCGGAGGCATCTCTATCAAATACATGGTATACATTCCCTCCGTTGGCATTATCCAAATCAGGTTACAGGTCGGGACAAATAAATCCCCTCTCAGCCGGTAATCTCCAGCTCCCTGGTACATATGAACTTGTACAAGTAGAATTATAGCGCGGCAAGCCGGATTTGACAAGAGGAAATGAAAAAGTATCTCAGAAAAGACATTGTGCAGAATCAGAGTAGATTTTTGTATAATAAAAGACGGACAGAAGGTTCTGCCCGTCCGGAATTTCATTACCGTCTTATGTAGAATACAGCAGAGATTAGCTGAGTTCTACCTTTAAAGCATCTTCCGGTTTGAATTCATTGTAAAGGTCATAGATGTTGTGTCCGGTAGACTCGCTGAGGACACGGCCTTCCAGAGAGTAGCAGCGGATGAAACGCTTTTTGTCGATTGCTGACCAGTGCTCTACATCCCAGCTCATGTATCCGTCTTCGTCAGACTTCTTTTCTTTCAGGTATACATCAACCTGACGTCCTTCTACCATAATGTCTACAAGTTTCTTTGTGTCGGCTTCCAGCTCGACATTGTTTACAGTGTCAAATACTTTCATTTTAAAATCCTCCTATAATATCTGATCAGAATCTTCAGAAATATATTCCCCATACATTTGCAGATGTGATCTATTTGCACTATCTATAGTATACATAGAAGAAACCGGATAAGCAAGTAAAAAAAGTGACTATTCAGCGGCTAAGAATGTGTGGTATACTTAGAACATCTGAGAGCAGTCAGTAAAAAGAAAGCGAGACGAGGAAAATGATATTTGATACACATGCACATTATGATGATGAACAGTTTGACGAGGACCGGGATGAGCTTTTAAAATCTATGTCGGATCTTGGAGTCGGAACAATCGTGGATGTAAGTGCGACTTATGAATCCTGTGAGAAGGTTCTGGCACTTGCCGGAAAGTATCCATATGTTTATGCTGCAATCGGTGTGCATCCGGATGAGGTTGGAGAACTTAACGAAGATAAGATCCAGCATATGAAAGAACTCTGCCGTAACAAAAAAGTGGTTGCAGTCGGAGAGATCGGTCTGGATTATTATTGGGATAATGAACCGCATGAGGTACAGCAGAAGTGGTTTATCCGGCAACTGAAGCTCGCGGGAGAAGTAAAAAAACCAGTAATCATCCACAGCAGGGAAGCTGCCGCAGATACCATGTATATCATGAAAAATTATGCACAGGGGCTTGGCGGAGTTATTCACTGCTATTCCTATTCGCGTGAAATGGCTGAAGAATATGTGAAGATGGGATTCTATATTGGAATCGGCGGAGTCGTCACATTTAAGAATGCAAAGAAATTAAAAGATGTCGCAGCTGCAATCCCGATCGAGAAGATCGTGCTGGAGACAGACTGCCCGTATATGGCACCGGAGCCGTACCGTGGCAAACGGAATCAGTCTTCTTATATCCGGTATGTGGCTGAGAAAATTGCAGAGTTAAAAGAGATGAGTCTGGAAGAAGTGATTGCTGTGACAGAGAAAAATGCGAGAGATCTGTACGGCATCTAAGACGCAGGCAATGAATAATCAGGAGAATAACAGATGAAAACACCTACACTTGGAAATCCGCAGAATACCATTGAGGTTCTGCAAAAATATAATTTTAATTTTCAGAAAAAATTCGGACAGAACTTTCTGATCGATGAGCATGTGCTGGATAAGATCATTCGTGCAGCCGAGATCACAAAGGATGATTACGTATTGGAGATCGGTCCCGGAATCGGGACGATGACACAGTACCTTGCCTGTGCGGCAAGAGAAGTAACTGCAGTTGAGATCGACCGTGCGCTGATTCCAATTCTGGAAGACACGCTGAAAGAATACGACAACGTATCGATCATCAATGAAGATATCCTGAAGGTGGATATTGCAGCACTTGCAAAGGAGAAAAACGGAGGACGGCCGATCAAGGTGGTTGCGAATCTTCCATATTATATAACGACACCGATCATCATGGGCTTATTTGAAAGTCATGTGCCGCTAGAGAGTATTACGGTTATGGTTCAGAAAGAAGTGGCTGACCGTATGCAGGTAGGACCGGGAACAAAGGATTATGGTGCACTTTCACTTGCTGTACAGTATTATGCTGAACCGTATATTGTTGCAAATGTACCACCGAACTGTTTTATGCCGCGTCCGGCAGTCGGCTCAGCAGTAATCCGCCTGACAAGACATCAGAAACCTCCGGTAGAGGTTATGGATGAAAAGCTGATGTTTCGCCTTATACGGGCATCCTTTAATCAGAGAAGGAAAACTTTGGCAAATGGCCTTAAGAATTCAGGAGAGCTGAATCTTTCGAAGGAAGTCATCACTGCTGCGATAGAGAAACTCGGAAAAGGAAGCAGTGTCCGAGGAGAAGCACTGGATCTGGAAGAATTTGCCAGACTGACTAATATTATAAAGGAGGAAATGGAGCATGAGGTATGAAATCAAGGGTGATACCCTTCCTGTAGTGATCTGCTATCTGGAAGCCGGCGAGCGGATGATCACAGAGCGGGGATCCATGGCATGGATGTCTCCGAATATGAAGATGGAGACTTCGACAAATGGAGGATTTGGAAAAGCATTTGGAAGAATGTTTTCTGGAGAAGCGATGTTCCAGAACATTTATACCGCACAGGGAGGGAATGGACTGATCGCATTTGCATCCAGCTTTCCAGGTTCGATCAAGGCATTTGAAATCGGACCGGGGCAGGAATATATTTTTCAGAAAAAAGCATTTCTGGCAGGTGAGCCGGGAGTAAATCTATCTGTTCATTTTCACAAGAAAGTGGCTTCAGGACTGTTTGGAGGAGAAGGATTTGTTCTGCAGAAGGTATCCGGAAATGGAATTGTATTTGCAGAATTCGATGGACATGTGGTAGAATACGAATTACAACCGGGTCAGCAGATCGTGATTGATTCCGGTTATCTGGCAGCGATGAGTGTAACATGCCAGATGGATATCCAGACCGTGCCGGGACTTAAGAATATTGTCTTTGGCGGAGAAGGATTATTTAATACGGTTATTACAGGACCGGGACATGTATGGCTTCAGACAATGCCGATCAGCAGTGTGGCAGATTCACTGAGACCATATTTTCCAACAAGTAGTAAGTAGTTTATAAATAAGAAGAAGGGACGGGGGACGATGCTAAAAGTGCGTGTTTCCGTCCCTCATTCATACTTTCTGCAGTATTTTGCAGAGCGTTTAACAGAAAGGAGCAGGTGTATGACAAATTCAGTGAACAGTGCGAAAGATCTGGATAGTATTCTGTTTGATATTTCGCCAAAAATCAAGGAGCTTGCCGGATTATGTGAAGCGAATACCGGGATCGACAAAGAACTTTTTGTAAAGTATGATGTAAAAAGAGGTCTCCGTGATTTGAACGGAAAAGGAGTTCTTGCCGGACTTACCAACATTTCCGATGTATGTGCCAAAAAGATTGTGAACGGCGAAGAAGTTCCGTGTGCCGGTAATTTGTATTATCGAGGCTATAACATCAAGGATCTGGTTCGTGGATTTCTGGATGCGGATCATTTTGGATATGAAGAAATTGCATATTTACTTCTTTTTGGTGAACTTCCGACGGCTGCACAGCTGGATGGGTTTCATGAGACACTGACGGAGAGAAGGACACTTCCGCCGAATTTTGTGCGAGATGTTATTATGAAGGCACCGAGCCGTGATATGATGAATAATATTTCAAGGGCGATTCTGAATCTGTATTCTTATGATGAAAAAGCTGATGATACCTCGATCCCGAATGTTCTCAGACAGTGCCTGAACCTGATCAGTGAATTTCCGATGCTGATGGTCTACGGATATCATGCATACAATTATCGTCAGGGCCAGGATATGTACATCTATGCACCGGATCCGCAGAAGTCCACTGCGGAAAATATTCTGATGATGCTTCGTGAAGACCGACAGTATACGGATCTGGAAGCAAGGATCCTGGATATGGCACTTGTGCTGCATATGGATCACGGTGGTGGAAATAACTCTACATTTACCACCCACGTTGTTACCTCGTCAGGAACAGACACTTATTCTACAATTTCTGCGGCAATGGCATCGTTAAAAGGACCAAAGCACGGCGGTGCGAATATCAAAGTGACGCAGATGTTTGCTGATATGAAAGAAGAGGTCAAAGACTGGGAAGATGACGATGAGGTAAGAGCATATCTGGAAGGTCTGCTTGCAAAGGAGAGGTTTGATAAAAAAGGTTTGATCTACGGAATGGGTCATGCGATTTATTCAGTATCTGATCCACGTGCTGAGATTTTCAAGAAGTTTGTGGCTCAGCTTGCACATGAGAAAGGATACGATAAAGAATACGCACTTTATGAGAAAGTGGAACATATGGCACCGGAAATCATTGCCGGAAAAAGGAAGATGTATAAAGGTGTAAATGCAAATGTCGATTTTTACAGCGGACTGGTTTACCATATGCTTGGAATTCCGGAGCAGCTTTATACGCCGATCTTTGCCGCAGCGCGAATCGTTGGATGGAGTGCACATCGTCTGGAAGAGCTGATCAATGTGGATAAGATTATTCGTCCGGCATATATGCCGCTGGCAGAGTATCGAGAATATAAAAATTTAAATGACCGGTAGTGTTGACAAACTGCCATGTAGTATGTAAAATGAAAAAGCAATTGATATATCCAAATGACATATCAGATATTTCAAAGAGATATTTCTCTAATTGTACGATATTGTGTAAACTAGACATCAGGAAAAAAGACTTGCGGAGGGTTAACCTATTATGGTACAGAAGAATATACGTTTTATGACTACAGGACAATTGATGACTTTTTGTAATGTCTGCCAGAAGATGAATGCAGATATTACGGTAAAGGATGTGACAGGACGTTTCGAGATCGATGCCAAATCGATCATGGGACTGATGACGATAAGAATGGGAGAGAAGATGCACCTTCTGATCGAAGGCGAAGAGGAGCATCTGGCCGACAGTTATTTTGAAAAATTTGACTGTACACCGGTTACGATTCCGTTCAGTTAAAGGCGGCACTGGATATGCCGGAGATATACGGAACAAGGAGCAGGAAGATGGAAGTTACCTATGATTATTACCGCATTTTCTATTATGCGGCAAAGTATAAAAGTTTTTCACAGGCGGCGACAATCCTGATGAGTAATCAGCCGAACGTAACAAGGGCAATCCACAATCTGGAAAGTCAGCTTGGATGCAGACTATTTATCCGATCTAACCGGGGGGCAGAGCTTACACCGGAGGGAGAACGGCTTTATTCACATGTTGCAATTGCATACGAGCATCTGCATGCAGCAGAACTAGAGCTTGAAAATGAAAAGAAACTGGAACAGGGAACCGTAACGATCGGGGTAAGTGAGATTGCATTGCATTTGCTTCTGCTTCCGGTGCTGGGAGAGTTCAGAAGAAAGTATCCTAAAATCAGACTTCGCATTTCGAGTTATACAGCACCACAGGCGATACAGACGGTTCGGAACGGACTTTCAGATTTTGCGGTAGCATCTACACCGGCAGAGGTGAAAAAGCCTTTAAAGGCAACTCCGCTTCTTTCATTTAAAGAAATCCTGGTTGCGAATGTGGCGTACAAAGATATATTTAAAGAACCGGTAAGTTTGAAAAATCTGGTGGAGTATCCATTTATCTGCCTGGGGAAAAACACGTCAACCTATGATTTTTATACCAGATTTTTTCTGGAGCATGGAATTGCAATGATGGCAGATACCGAAGCAGCAACCATCGATCAGATTCTGCCGATGGTAAGACAGAATCTGGGAATCGGGTTTATTCCGGAACCGCTTGCACAGGAAGTGATCGAGCAGGGCATTGTCATTCAGGTTCCCCTATTGGAAGAACCACCGGTAAGAGAAATCTGTTTTGTGGAAGATAAGAGCAGCCCTCACAGCATGGCGGCAAACGTATTGAAAGAGATGCTGTTTCAGGCTGGAGAGAAAGAGTAAATTTTATAAGAAAGAATTATTTTGACCGGAACCAGGTGATCATCAGATCAACCATCCGGTCATAACTTTTTACCCCGTCACTTTGGCCATTTGCTTTCAGATAGTGGTCATTGATCTGACCGGATACTTCGGCGACCTTGCTGTCATATCGGTTCCAGAAGCTGCTGTTAGCCGAAAGATCTGCCTTTACATTGTCAGAAAGCCTGCTGTAGACTTCCTCAAAGGTGTCGTAGTCGGTTTCGTAAAGTTCATTGGTTGCGTAGATCCAGCCAAGAAGATAGCCGCTGTAGTTGAAGGCGGTATCGTCGGTACTTACACAGGCGAGAAAACCGATAAAATTTGCTTCTTCCTCCTGCATAAATCCACGCAGATGTGAAAGCTCGTGACAGATGGTAAATGGAAGATTGTAGGAAACCATTGCGGAGTTATAGTTTGCCTCAATGGTAAATGGTGAATAGATCCCGGAAAGATTCTGTACAGAGAGAAAAGCCGGAAATAAAAGCCCTTTTGGCTGTGGATAGTATCCGGAAAGTTCAGGGTAGGTAACACCGAGGGAGGACATGGCAGTTCGTGCACGACCCTGCAGATCCTTACCCATATCAGCCAGACCGTCAGAATCCCGGTCTACAGAGTCAGAAAGTGTATTTAACTGATCAGTCAGTTCGTTGCATAAAGAGGTCAGTTCAGCCAGAGTATACTGACCGGATTCCAGGTGATATTTTTCTGCAAATGAAGTATGCCCGTAGTTGATTCCGCAGAAAAAAGTATAAATGGTAAACAGACATCCACAGAGAAGCAAGAGTGAGGAACCGTAGCCGAGCCAGGCAGGGTTCTTTTTTTGTGCATACATTTTGTAAATGGAGATGACCAGCATCCGGATCAAGGAAAGAAACAGAAGAATGACAAAAATATACAATCCAATTTCAGAAACAGAAAATGGGAAAATTCCGAAAAAGCGTCCGATGGACGAAACGAAAAGTGGGTAAATGGTGGAAGAATACCAATCCGCGAATGCAGAGCTTTTGTGGCTGGTGAAAAGAACAAGGAAACTTATGGCAAATAAAAGAATTGAAAAAATAAGTTTATGTAAAGTATGGCGTTTCATAATAAATCCTTTCCGGTAATTGAGGATAAAAAGTATGATGTACCAGAGGGACATTCGTGCAAGGTCGTAAAAGATTTGGGTTCATTTGATGATGAATGGCCGTGACTGACGTTCTGTGCAGGTAGATATCCGGGCACATGGTATTGCATTTACAAATAAAATATGGGACGGAGGATAACCTTCGTCCCAGAATAATATTCTGTAAAAATCAAAGTGCGGCAATCGGGCATGCCCGATTGCGCTCACTTTATGAGGGGGGAGATAGTTGTTTCCCAACTATCCATTCATTACTATACGATAAAAATATGTCAAAAGTGTTAAGAAATTATAAAATCTGATTAAAAACAAAAAAATAATAGGCTTATAGAATATTTAAAGAAATATTCACAACGCAAGAACCTCTCCATAATGGAGAGGTTCCTGGTGTTTTTATTGTTATCTAAAAGGAATGAGAGTAAAGTGCAGCAATCAGAATTCTGACTGTTTCTACTTTATGAGGGGGAGATAGTTGCTTTATCAACTATCTGATTATTAGTGTACAGATAATTTGTGACAGAAATATGTTCAAACTCTAAAAAAAATCGAAAAAATATGAAGAAGAAATAAACAAACCAGGAAAAAATAAAAAGGGTGGGTAGTTAAATTAATTGTCATTAGTGTCAGGTAGGTGTCTGCTGGTGTGGTGGAAGGTGAAGTAGAAAACAATTCCTTTGGTGATAGAGGTAATTGTAAGTGCCCACCATACACCATTCAGACCAAGGCTGGTTTGGGTGAGGATCATGGCGAGTGGGATTCTGGCACTGGTGAGGACAATGCTGATGATACTGCAAAGCTTTGTCATACCAAGACCGGAAAGTGCGCCGATGGTCATAAGCTCAATGGTCATAAAGGTTTCGCTGAATCCGATGATGATCAGATAGTTGATCGCAATCGCCAGAACATCTTTTTCGTGGAAGAAAAGGGAAGCAATCGGTCCTGGCAGGAATACGAAAGCACCGGTTACAATGAGTCCCCATACAGCGAGAATTTTAAATGAAATATTATATCCTTTCCGGATACGGTCTGGTTTCTTTGCACCGTAGTTCTGACCAACGAAAGCATTTAACGCAGCAGCAAAGCCGTCTGCAGTGTTCCATGAAACAGATTCAATCTGTCCGCCGACTCGTTGTGTGGCAATGGCACCTGCCCCGAATACAGAAACCATTCGTGTGAGAACCATGGAAATCATACAGTAAATACTGCTCTGTACTGCTGTCGGAAATCCAATTTTAAAAATACTGATGTAGTATTTTGCAGGGAAACGCGACAGCACATGCATATTTTGCAGAATATTTGGTTTCAGATCAGAGCGCATAATCCGAATCAGCATGACGATCAGAACCAGTATCTGCGAGGTCACGGTAGCAACTGCAGCGCCAACAACCTCAAGCCTTGGAAATGGTCCAAATCCGAGGATCAGAATCGGATCCAGGATCATATTACCAACCAGTCCAAGAAGATTTGCCATAAGCGGTGTCTTGGAATCTCCCTGTGCAGTAGAAAGTCCGGTCAGAGTCAGATTTAAAAATGAAAACAGAATCAGTCCGCAGGTGATCAGTGTATATAATTTCGCAGCGGTATAAGTCTCTGCGTCTCCGAGGTTAAAAAAGCCGAGCAGCGGATGAATAAACACGATACATACTGCGGCAAATAAAATTCCCAGTAAAAATGTAAGCCGCAGAGCGGAAGCGGCATATCCCCTTGCCTGTTCATAGTCACCGCGTCCGCAGGCCTGTGCGACATTGACTTGTCCGCCCATTCGCGGAAGTGCCACGAGCCCTTGTGAGAGCCAGACGTACATTCCCCCAACGCCCACCCCGGCAACGGCTTTGGAACCCAGCATGCCGATCCACGCCATGTCCGTAATATTGTAGGCTGTCCCCAGCAGCGAGGAAGCCATGATCGGAAGTGCCAGCTCTGCCAGCGTCTTTAGAATCGGCCCGGAAGTCAGGTCGATTGTTTTTGTTTTACTCATTTTCTCAAATCCTTACCTGTAAAAATAATAAAATCCACCAGTGCTGCAAAGATGTCAGTATGGCGTACTATGATAAGGATAACTTATGGGGAGGGGAAAGTCAATCTGAAGAATTCGCGAAAAAAACATATTTACAGACAAGCTGATGTGGGTGATTAAGTGAGAGGAATTTGTGTAATTTTTATGGACTGAGAAGTTGTAGAAAATTGATATTAGAATATGTTATACTAAAGAAAAGTAATCAGAAATTACTCTTCAATATACTTGTAGAAAAAAGTAATAGGAGATAGTGCGATATGGAAAGCTGGAAAAATGTGACAAATACTTTTTCGGAAAAAAGAAGACATTATAGGAATACGTATTTAGAAATATGTGAGGTTTATGATGAAGCTGTGGAAGTAAGTGTATTTTCATCAGAAAGTCAACCATATGAGATCTATGTATCGTATGGAAGAATGTATGGAGTCATTTATAGTAATGCGGAAGATGCATATGCTAAATTAGAGGAAATAAAAAAAGTTTTGGAGAAAGAATACAAAGAAAATAAAGAACCTACGGATGAATTTATTGAAGCTTTTGCTGAAAAATATCAATTGGAATTGCCACAGGACATAATTTTTGATACATCCGCATTATTTGATTTGTTTTAATTGATAGAGTTGTGGCAAAGTATGTACCCGCCAAAATACGAAGGAGAAATTATGAGCGGAGACACTTTGGATGAGATTATTATGAATTTACAAAAAGAATGTTCTCAAACATGGAGAGTCAATTACAACAGCGATATGAAGTAGTTGATTGTGATGATGACGGGGAGTATGATTTCCTGTGATACAAGAGCGCTGCCACATCATCTGAGAAAAGTCTGAGAGTGCAAAAAATGCAGACATACATCAAAATCCTCTTGCATAGATTGTAAAAAACAATTTATGCAGGGGTTTTTTTATGAAAGATTACATTGAGGAAAGGGCAGTAGAAATTGCATATTATATCATCGAACATAAAGCCACTGTGCGCCAGACTGCGAAAGAGTTTGGGGTTAGTAAGAGTACGATACATAAAGATGTAACAGAGCGCCTTTTCCAGATCAACCCATCTCTTGCAGGTGAGGCGCGAAAGGTTCTGGATCTGAACAAATCGGAACGGCACATCCGGGGCGGACTTGCTACCAGAGAAAAGTACCTGCATCAGCACGCATAAAAAATCCTTTTCTTTGCAAAAAGATGGTGTATTACATTTTTACAGTATATAATAGAAAAAACGGGGATATACAAAAGAGAAGGGACAGGAAAAGAGAAGAATGGGGAAAACGAAACAAAAACAGGATCGAAGTCATTATCTGTTTTCCAATCGGGAACTGGCAAATCTGATCGGACCTTTGGTAATCGAGCAGTTATTGGCAGTTCTTGTTGGGATGGCAGATTCTATTATGGTTGCAAATGTTGGAGAAGCAGCTGTGTCGGGCGTGTCGCTGGTTGACAATATTATGATTCTGATCATCAATATTTTTGCAGCACTGGCGACTGGTGGAGCAGTTGTTGCCGGACAGTATCTTGGCAGGAAAGATGAAAAATCAGCATGTAAAGCGGCAACACAGCTGGTATGGTTTGTGAGTCTTAGTGCGGTTGTGATCATGATACTGGTTTACTTTGGAAAAGATATAATTCTGAATCAGGTATTTGGTCACATTACAGCGGAAGTAAAAGGACATGCAGATATTTATCTGCTAATTGTAACGGCTTCGATTCCATTTATCGCGTTATATAATGGTGGGGCAGCAATTTTCCGTGCGATGGGGAATTCGCAGGTATCCATGCGGGTATCGCTTTTGATGAATGCGATCAATGTAACCGGAAATGCAATTCTTGTGTTCGGATTACGGATCGGAACGGCAGGTGTTGCAATACCGACACTGATTTCCAGAATGGTTGCCGCGATAGTGATAACAGTGTTGCTCTGCAATCAGACACGTATCTTGCATATTGAGCGGACACTGAAATTCCGGTTTGATGGAAGAATGATACGGAAAATACTTGCAATTGGGGTTCCGAATGGTTTGGAAAACAGTATGTTTCAGCTGGGCAAAATTTTAGTGCTGAGTCTGGTTTCAACCTTCGGTACTTATGCAATTGCGGCAAATGCAGTTTCCAATGCGATTGCACTGTTCCAGATTCTTCCTGGAATGGCGATCTCGCTGGCAATTACGACAGTTATTTCCCAGTGTGTCGGCGCAAATGACTATGAACAGGTACATTACTATCTGAAAAAACTGCTTGTGATCATTTATGTGGCAATGGCGGGAACGGTAGCACTTATTTTCCTTGCACTGCCATTGATTTTGAAAGCATACAATTTGTCAGACCAGACAGCAGCGGCAGCAACAAATATTATTCATTTCCATGGGATAAGTGCAATGATTATCTGGCCACTTTCATTTGCCCTTCCAGCAGCGTATCGTGCGGCAGGAGATGCAAAAGCCTGTATGTATACATCGATTGTGTCGATGTGGATTTTCCGGATCGGATTCAGTTATCTGGTAGGAAAATATATGGGACTGGGAGTATTTGGCGTGTGGGTTGCAATGGTGATCGACTGGGTAGTACGTGCAATCTGTTTTGTTATCCGGTACTTTAATGGAAAGTGGAAACATGGGGCAATTGTGTAAATACAGAAGAAAGTTGTCATTTGTAAGATGGTTAGAAAGATGATGTCTGAATATGAGTTTTAATTGCAGACCAGAGTTCAAACTTTGGTTGGGACGATAGAAAATGCTTGTAAAACATCCAGAGCTCTACTATAATAAAATATAAAAGCAACAAATAGAAAAAGCGGTCTGAAAGGATCGTATTTTACAGGAGGAAAACCTTGAAGAACGAATTAGTGATTGTACTTGACTTTGGTGGACAGTATAACCAGCTTGTCGCAAGACGTGTCAGGGAATGTAATGTATATTGCGAAATTTATTCTTATAAGATTGATATCGAAAAGATTAAAGCAATGAACCCGAAGGGAATTATCCTGACAGGAGGACCGAATAGCTGTTATGAACCGGATTCACCGACTTATTCTGAAGAACTCTTTAAGCTCGGCATTCCGGTACTTGGTCTTTGTTATGGCGCACAGCTTATGTCTCACGTACTTGGCGGAAAAGTTGAAAAAGCTGACGTCAGAGAATATGGTAAGACAGAAGTCATCATCGACAAGAAAGATTCCAAAGTATTTGAAAATGTATCTGCAACAACAACCTGCTGGATGAGCCATTTTGATTATATTTCGCAGGTGGCACCGGGATTTGAGATTACTGCACACACAGCAGACTGTCCGGTAGCAGCAGCAGAAAATGCAGCAGAAAAGCTTTATGCAATCCAGTTCCATCCGGAAGTGCTTCATACACCGGAAGGAACCAAGATGATCAATAACTTTGTAAAGAATGTCTGTGGATGTGTCGGCGAATGGAAGATGGATGCATTTGTTGAAAATACCATCCAGGAAATCCGTGAAAAAGTTGGGGACGGAAGAGTACTTCTTGCGCTTTCAGGCGGAGTTGATTCTTCTGTGGCAGCAGGACTTCTTTCCAGAGCAATCGGCAAACAGCTTACCTGCGTATTTGTAGATCACGGTCTTCTTCGTAAGAATGAAGGCGATGAAGTTGAGGCAGTATTTGGACAGAATGGTCAGTTTGACCTGAACTTTATCCGTGTCAATGCACAGGAAAGATACTACAACAAGCTTGCCGGAGTTACAGAACCGGAAGCAAAGCGTAAAATTATCGGAGAAGAATTTATCCGTATTTTTGAAGAAGAAGCAAAGAAGATCGGTGCAGTGGAATTCCTTGCACAGGGAACCATTTACCCGGACGTTGTAGAAAGCGGACTTGGCGGAGAATCAGCAGTGATCAAGTCTCATCACAACGTAGGAGGACTTCCGGAGTATGTTGATTTCAAAGAAATCATTGAACCACTTCGTGATCTCTTCAAAGATGAAGTCCGCAAGGCAGGTCTTGAACTTGGACTTCCGGAGAAGCTTGTATTCCGTCAGCCATTCCCGGGACCGGGACTTGGAATCCGTATTATCGGAGAAGTAACGGCTGAAAAAGTACGGATCGTGCAGGATGCAGATGCAATTTACAGAGAAGAGATTGCAAACGCAGGACTTGACCGCAGCATTGGACAGTATTTTGCAGCCCTGACCAATATGAGAAGCGTTGGTGTTATGGGTGACGAGAGAACTTACGATTATGCAGTCGCGCTTCGTGCGGTTAATACGGTTGACTTTATGACTGCCGAGGCAGCAAAGATTCCGTATGAAGTACTTGATAAAGTAATGAGCAGAATTATCAATGAAGTTCGTGGGGTTAACAGAGTATTCTATGATCTGACGAGTAAACCGCCGGGAACTATTGAGTTCGAGTAGCTTGAAAAATCGCGGAAAAGCCCATAAATAAAGGCTTTGCGGGGTGTCGAAAAGACCAAATGGAGTGCAAATGGAGTTTAAAAATTATTTTTTTCTCTTGTTTATATTCCAGATTCACCTGCAAATTTCGTGAAATCGGTTATTCTCATAAAATAAAATTAGAGTAAATATGAAGAACAGTTTGTTTTGATTGAAGTGATTTTCGTCAAGGCAGACTGTTTTTTTGTTGCCTGCATTTAGAAAACAGATACCACAGAAAGGTTCTTTACTTTCGATGAGCTTAAACTCCATGACACAGTAATCACACTGATGGAGAATTAAAAAACAAGAAAATTTGATAAATTTCGGAAAATGATGTCCGATTTTGCATCTGCCAGTACAGAGTATATGAAGAGATAAATATTCAAAACACAGGAGGTACTGATTATGCAGAATAAATTATTTTTAAAGGCAGCCGATATATGTGAACTTCTGGAAGTAAAACAGACATCGGCTTATGAAATCATCGGAAATCTGAACAAGGAACTGGAAGAACAGGGCTACCTGACGCTTAGAGGAAAAGTTCCGACAAAGTATTTTGTGAAGCGTTTCTACGGAGTAGAAGATACTTGTGAGATTCCACAGGAAGAGGGAAAGGAATGGTTTCATGCGTAAGAGAAAAATGTATTTATCAGTGGAAGACATTGCAGAACTCTTTGGATTATCAGTTTCGTTTGCTTACCGGGTAGTGGAAAGAATGAATGCCGATCTGGCAAGCAAGAACTATTATGTGATTCTCGGTCGGGTGCCAACCCGCTATGTAGAGGACAAGATCTATGGTCTGGAACATGTTGAGCAGTATTTGAAGGAGGATAAAGCGGTATGAGTATGATGCAGGAAAAAATGTATATGGATGTGGATGATGTGTGTGCAATTCTTGGAGTTTCAAAAACTTATGCATATAGTCTGATGCGAGAATACAACAAAGAATTGAAGGCAAAAGGCTATATTGTAGTAGCTGGAAAAATCTCTACGAAATTCCTGGCAGAAAAGATTTATGGCATGAAAGTCGAGGATTAGCAATGGGGGTTTACAAAGAAGGAAAAAACTGGAAAGTACAGGTCTATTACAAAGACTGGCAGGGAAATCGGAAAAGAAAACAGAAAAGAGGATTCAGGACCAAGGGTGAAGCTAAGGAATGGGAAAGAGATTTCCTGCAACAGCAGAGCCAGGGTGTGGATATTGAATTTGGAAATTTTCTGGAGATTTATTACAAAGATATGGATGTCCGTCTCAGAGAAAACACTATGTACACGAAGCGATATATTATTGACCTGAAAATCAAGCCTTATTTTGAAAAGAAGATTCTCAGTGAAATTACGGTGGCAGACGTCCGTGCATGGCAGAATGAGTTGCTGACGTATAAGGATAAGAATGGAAAAGGATATTCTCCTACTTATCTGAAAACAGTGAACTGCCAGCTGACTGCAATCTTCAATTATGCAATGCGGTATTATAACCTGCAGGATAATCCCTGCAGGAAGGCAGGAGCGATTGGCAAGAGTAAAGGAGAACCGAAGGACTTCTGGATGCAGGAAGAGTTCAATGCTTTTCTGGAAACAGTAAGTGATAAGCCGGAGACAAGAATGGCGTTTCTTTTGTTGTACTGGACCGGAATGCGTATCGGTGAATTGCTTGCACTTACTTATAATGACATCAATCTTGAAGAGAAAACCATATCAATCAATAAATCTTATCAGAGACTGAAAGGAAAGGATATGATCACGCAGCCGAAAACTCCAAAGAGTATCCGTGTGATTACGATGCCGGATTTTCTTGCAGAGGAATTTAGGGAGTATTGCAGTCATTTGTATGGAATTATGAAAAAGGAAAGACTTTTTCGGTTTACCAAATCGCATATGGAACATTGTATGGCTACCGGAATCGAGCGGTCTGGTGTAAAGCGGATACGACTTCATGATCTCCGCCATTCCCATGCCAGTATGCTGGTTGATATGGGGGTGGCTCCATTGGAGATTGCAGAACGCCTTGGACATGAAAAGGTGGAAACCACGTTGAACACTTATTCACATCTGTATCCGTCTACACAGAGTAAATTAGCAGGTTTGCTAGATAAGAAACATGAGGAAGAGGAGGAATAAGCGATGGCTGGTGACAGACATGGAAAACACAACACAACGACCATTTCTTTTCGGGTGAATTCTTATGAAAAAGCAACAATTGAAGAACGAGTGAAAGTGAGCGGAATGAAAAAACAGGATTATATCGTCCGATCATGCATTTACAATCATGTATGTGTTGTTGGAAAGAAAGAAACAATTGAGATTATCCGGTCAGAAATGAAGGAAATGAGTTTGGTTTTGGAGGATGTGGCAAAAGATTTGAAGTCTGAAAAACCAGTTATTTCAGAACCGGTTCTTGATAGTATGACAGAACGGTATCTTGCATTTTTGGAAGCAGCATTATGGATGCTGAAAGGTTCAAGTTATTTATGGGAGGATAAAAAGGATGGAAGAGAAAGTAATGAAGGATTGTAAAGTGCTGGCATTGTGTTCACAAAAAGGCGGGGTTGGCAAGACAACAAGTTGCGTGAATCTGGCAGTCGGACTTGCAAAAGCAGGGAAGAAAGTGATTGTGATTGACAATGATCCGCAGGGAAGTATGACAGCAAGTCTTGGGTATCATAACCCAGATGAATTACCAATCACACTGGCTACTATTCTGACAAAGATTGTAGAAGATGAACTATTTGAAAATACACTGGGAATTTTACATCACCAGGAAGGAATTGATTTGATTCCGGCAAACATCGAACTCTCTGGAATGGAAGTTTCACTTGTAAATATTATGAGCAGGGAACTTGTCTTAAAACAATATATAGAAAGAATGAGAGAAGAATACGACTATATATTGATTGACTGTATGCCATCACTTGGAATGCTGACGATCAATGCACTTGCCAGTGTCGATGCAGTTATTATACCTGTCCAGGCGGCTTATCTTCCTGTAAAGGGTCTAGAACAGCTGATACGGACGATAGGAAAGGTGCGAAGACAGCTTAACAAACAACTGAAAATTGGAGGTATATTGATCACAATGGTGGATAACCGAACGAACTATGCAAGAGATATATCTGATCTGATTTTTGATACATATGGAAACCAGATTAAGATTTTTCCACAGAGTATTCCATTTTCAGTACGAGCAGCTGAAATCAGTGCGGAAGGAATCAGCATATTTGAGCATGATCCAAAAGGAAAAGTAGCGGCTGCATATTGGCAGATGACACAGGAGGTGCTTTTGGATGAAAGGTAGAAGTGCATCGAAGATAAAACTGACATCTTATGATGAATTACTTGGAGGAGGAGAAGAAACGAACGATATCCAGCAGGTTTCACTTGAGCATTTACATTCTTTCGAGAACCATCCATTTCAAGTAAATGATGATGAGGCAATGGCGGAACTGGTGGAAAGTGTGAAAGAAGAGGGAATTCTTACAGCATTACTGGTACGACCGCTGGGTGATGGTGAATATGAAATCATCGCCGGTCACAGAAGGAGACATGCGGCACAACTTGCTGGTCTTAAAGAGGTTCCGGTTATTATCAGAAATATGGATCAAGATACAGCTGTCCGTGCGATGGTAGACAGCAATCTGCAGAGACCTAATATACTCCCAAGTGAAAAGGCATTTGCTTACCGTATGAAGATGGAAGCAATGAATCATCAGGGAACATCAGGCGGTATCAGTGCGAAAGACATTGGAAAGAACGCAAATGACAGTGCAAGGCAGGTGTATCGCTATATCCGGCTTACTTATCTGATGAATGACCTATTAAACGCAGTAGATCGTGATGTGATCGGATTGCAGGTAGGTGTAGAGCTTTCCTACCTTACGGTTCCAGAACAGGAGATGGTGGAGGAAGTGCATGAGAGTACCGGAAAATATCCAAGTCTGGAACAGGCAAAAAAAATAAGGCAACATCGAGAAGAAAAAACGCTGACAAAAGAGATTGTGCGGCTCCTGGTTATAGGAGAGCGTAAAAAGAAAACAACGGTAACATTAAAACAGGATGAAATTAAGAAGTATTTTCCTCCAGAGTATGATGAACAGAAGATACGGACTGTTATATGTCAGCTTTTGGAGGAATGGAGCAATCAGAATCATTGATAAGTACGAAGGGAGGGATGTGTCATGAGTATAAGAGCAACATTCCATTATTTTCAAGGAATGGAATGCGATATGTACAGTTTTTATCGTATTCCCAAACTGCTGTTTACAAGTGAATATTTTAAAAATCTCTCCTGCGAAGCAAAGGTGCTGTACGGACTGATGTTAGACCGGATGTCACTGTCCATCAAGAACCGGTGGTTTGATGAAGAGGACAGGGCATATATTTTCTTTTCGGTGGAAGAGATTATGGAAATGCTTAACTGTGGCAGGAATAAGGCTGTGAATTGTCTAAAAGAGCTGGATCAGGAAAAAGGGATTGGATTGATTGAGAAGAGGCGAATCGGACTTGGAAAAACAAATGTTATTTACGTGAAAAATTTCAGCCTGACAGAATATCCAGATGAGCCAGCAATCTTTGATTCGGAAGAAACACCGGAAAATGTAGCAGAGAGAAAAGAAAATACAGAGACAGAAATAGAAGAATATGCGAAAAAAGAGCCGGAAAAGCCCGTAAATACACAGAAGTTTGAAAAACAAACTTCAGGAAGTTTGAAAAATAAACTTCAAGAAGTTTCAAAAACAAACTTCAAGGAGTTTGAAAAACAAACTTCAAGAAGTTTAGAAAACAAACTTCAAGAAGTTTCAAAAACAAACTGTAATAATACTGAATATAATTATACTGAATTTAGTGAGAATGAATCTTATCAATATCTATCTGAACAAGAGAAAGGGAGAGATAGGATACAGGAGAGAAATGAGTATCGACAGTTAATTCATGATAATATCGAATATGAGATCCTTTGTCAGAGCTATGGAACTGGACGAGTAGAAGAGCTGGTAGAGATGATGCTGGATGCAATATGTTCGACAAAGACATATCAACAGATCAATGGGGAAGCTGTGCCTACACAAGTGGTCAAGAGCCGTTTGCTCAAAGTCGGGTATGAACACATCCAGTATGTGTTTTTCAGTCTTGACAGGAGTACAAGCAAAGTGAAGAATATCCGGCAGTATATGCTGACGGTATTGTATAACGCTCCTGCAACAATCAATCAGTTTTATGATGCTGAAGTTCGACATGACATGTACTGGGGGAAGGATATTCCAGACAGGTAAGAACTTTGTGCCCACTGGGCACGAAGTTTAAAAAGAGATAGTCATATCTGGCAGATATGCTAAAATAACCTTGTGTCCACTGGGCACAAAGTAGGAGGAAGAATTATGTTGAGATTTATGATAAAACTGCCATTTCGAATTATTGCAGCTCCTGTTTGGCTGGTACTTGCAGCGGTGAATATTGTGCTGGTGTTCCTGGTTGGGTTATCTGCTGGATTCTGCTATCTGATAGCCGGAATCTCTGTTGTGACAGAAGTTTTGAGTATTGGGTTTGGAATCAGTACGGACTGGACAATGAAATCAGCGATTATTACGACAGTAGTGTTTGTTCTACTCCCACATATCGGTATGGGGATAGTTGCAGTAATTGAAGTTGTGAAATGTGGATTACAGGAATTTATTTTTGGATGATTGTGGAAAATATAGTGGCGCTATATGGAAAGGCAGAAATAAACAATGGAAGAATTATATAAAGTGATGGATGATTTGCTTGAGGTGGAATTTCAGATGAAAGCAGGGATGGATATTCTGAAAGAACTGGAAGAGTTTTATATGCTGGAAAAAGAAACCGAAAAATCGGATGCTAGAAAAGTAGCTGTGCTGATGAAAGGATATCTGCAGTCGATGAAGTCAAATATTCGAGAAATCATTCGTTATATTGATGACACGACACTTGAAAAATCAAATGATAAAAAGAAAGATAAACAGGAATCTGCGAGCACCATATCCGAGGAAGTGCAGGAATTTGTGAATCTGACAATTACAGAGCATATGGGGAAAGCATATTCAGAATGGAAGTTAAAGCAGGATAAAGAGCCAGTAAGTGAGATTGATAAGAAATACCAGAAATTACTGGAAACGTTATCCCAAGAACAGGAAGAAGTGATTACGGAATACTGTAATGCAATTTTTAGCAGTGGAGCAGAAACAGAAGAATTTTTCTATCGACTGGGATTAAAAGATGGACTGAATCTGAAAAATACGGTAAAATCTGTATTAGAAATGATATCATGAAATCGGAAGTTGGAGGATACACGCATGAAAATTGTAATCATTAATGGAAGTGCCAGAAAAGGAAACACGCTGACAGCAATCAATGCATTTATAAAAGGAGCATCAGAAAAGAATGAAATTGAAATCATTGAACCTGACAAACTCAACATTGCACCATGCAAGGGATGTGGTGTCTGTCAATGCTCTAAGGGATGCGTCGATAAGGATGATACAAATCCTACAATTGATAAAATTGCTGCCGCAGATATGATTCTTTTTGCTACACCAGTTTATTGGTGGGGAATGTCAGCACAATTGAAACTTATCATTGATAAGTGCTACTGCCGTGGATTGCAGTTAAAAAATAAAAAAGTTGGCACGATTGTTGTAGGCGGTTCTCCCGTAGACAGTATCCAGTATGAGCTGATTGATAAGCAGTTTGACTGTATGGCAAAATATCTTTCATGGGATATGCTTTTCAAAAAATCATATTATGCAACAGCCAGAGATGAACTTGAAAAAAACAAGGATTCCATGAACGAACTTGAGGGGATCGGAAAAAATTTATAAAGCACGTTCCAAATTCCTGTTTGCATATTTCATCAAACGGTACATATTAAAATTAACACAAAGGGAGATGTTAGAATGAAAGCTCATGAATATTGGTCTGTCGGAGCATTGATAACGATGCTAGGAACTTTTTATAGCGGATATAAAGGTTCAAAATCAAGCCATAAATATTTTGCGGCAAGTTCTTTGCTTTGTATGATTATGGCTATTTACACAGGTCATAAGATGATATCTAAAAACAAGAAAACAAAGAAAGAACCAATATCATTAGGAAATGAAGAATAATACAATCAACCTTGTGCCCAGTGGGCACGAAGTTGGCATAGTCACTATGGTGTCAGGAGAAATCCTGGCATCTTTTTTTTATATCTTTTTACACTTCAAAAAATAATTTCAAAAAATTTCTAAAATCATGTCCGATTTTGTCGCTCCCAATACAGAGTATATGGAAGGCAAATTGAAAATCCTCTGATTTCCAAAAATCACAAACGTAAAAGAGGTTCAGACAGTTCTTCCGATTGCACCTTGACAATTGAAGGAGCTGATACATCTTGAGGAACATGCTTACCGGAGATAATCCGGCTCGTGCAGGCGAAGACTCCTACGGGAAGAGCGAAGCAATAATGATACCACCGAAGGGTACAGGACCTCTGCTGAAACAGAGACTGTGACTGTATTTTTACAGCCGGGTTATCTGGAATGATAACGATCAGATGTATATGTACAGACAAAGCCCAAATGTGAATACTTAGATTTTCTTATTTATATTACAGGAGAAATCCTGTAGCAAGTGGGGAATGGTTCGAATCCATTCCTCATTTTTTCGTGCAGAAAATGCACAGATTATTATCCTGTTTGAAATACCAGGGAAGGGTGTTGCAGGAAGAAAGGGAGGACAAAAAGAATGAATACGATTGTTTTAATGGGTAGACTTGCCAGAGATCCAGAAACTAAGCTGACATCTACGCAAAAGGGACAAACCAAAGTATCTAGGTTTCCACTGGTAGTAAAAAGAAATCGCACAAGCAAAGCATTTGTAGTGATGATCACAGCTTATGGAAATAATGCAGAATTTGTGGAGAAATATCTTGAAAAAGGAATTAAGATTGCTCTTTCCGGAGAGTTGGTAATCTCTCAGATCAAAGATGAACAGACTGGAACTGCATCCTATTATACCGAAGTCATTATGGATAATGTAGAGTTTGCAGAAGCCAAAACAAAAAAAGAAGAATCTGACGGATTTCAACCAGCAGAGAAGAGGAAGATTCCATTCGATATACCAGAAGAACTTGAACAAGAAATGCCATTTCGATAGGAGGACAAGATTTATGAGAAAATACTTTTTAGAATTATTTGCAATAGGATTGGTTGATTCAGAAGGAAGAATCAATACAGAACATATGACAAGTGATGCGCTTATGACTGCCATGAAAACAATGGAAGAGCTGACGCAAATGAAAATGGATCGTTTGGTTTTGGAAACAACAATGGAGATGATCTTATGTATGTTTGAGTCATGTGACACAGAGGAATTTACAGAAATATTAGGCAAGCTGCTTGGCGGAAAGCAGACTTCTAAAGTGACAGCTCATTTGGAAGCACTGGAGGAATTGTTGACAGAAGAGGAATATAGTAGTTTCCTTGCAGAATATCTTGGTTATTTAACCGTGAATGTAGCAGAGTTTATTAGGAGCACAATCATTGAAAATGGTTTGATGTTACTTGCCGGTTCAGGAGGAGAAGAGGATGGAGAAGAGGATGGAGAAGACGGATTATAAAATCACAGAGTTTCACAATTCGGAGTTTGGTTCCATCCGTATGATTGAAGATGGAGGCAGACTTTTATTTTCTGGAATTGATGTAGCATTTGCTTTGGGATATGCAAAACCAAGAAATGCGATAAATGTTCATTGCAAGGGGGCCCTGAAACGGGGCGTCCTTACATCAGGTGGGGTACAGCCAATGATTTTTATTCCAGAGGGAGATGTATATCGGCTGATTACAAAAAGTCGTTTAAAGTCAGCACAGAATTTTGAGAAGTGGGTATTTGATGAGGTACTTCCGGCTATTAGGAAAACAGGCGGATATTTAGAGACCGATCTTTTAGACAGGGTAAAAGATAACCCGGAACTTCTTTTGGAATTTGCCGAGAGACTTTTGGCAGAAAACAATCGAAATCGAGAATTGCAAAATCGTGTAAAGGATATGCAGCCAAAAGCAGATTATTATGATCATTTCATGATTACAGGAGAATGCACCAATATTCGAACGACGGCAAAAGAGATTGAATTTCCAGAAAGAAAATTTGTGAAACTTCTTTTAAATAGAGGATTTCTATATAGGAGTCCATCCGGCACGCTGTTACCCTATGCGGTGGAGAAGAACAATGATCTGTTTATTGTAAAAGACTATTTTAACAATGGACATCTTGGTTCACAGACATTGGTTACACCAAAAGGAAAAGAATTTTTTAAAGCGTTGTGTGCGGAGGAAGAGTAAAGAATGAAGGAGGTGGTTGCCATGATTACAGATCTGGACAGCAGTTAAATCGCTGAAAGGAGGGAAAATCATGCAGGAAGAGGTAACTCAGAAAACGGTCACGTTCTGCATTCGGACTACCAAAGTAACAGCAGATTTATTGAAAAAGGTTCTTGCTGCTTATCTGCGTCATCAGAAGCAGAAATCGGTAGAGAAGAAAGCGAAGAAGAATCAGCCGAAACAGGGAAAGGTCACGGTAAAAGAGCTGGCAAAACAAAATGCCGGGATGGTCAATATCGAGATCACAAATAAGAATATCAAGTCCTTTGAACGTTATGCCAGAAAATACGGGATCAATTATGCTTTGAAAAAAGATAAGAGTAAAGATCCACCGATGTATCTGGTGTTTTTTAAAGGACGTGATCAGGATGCCCTCAATGCTGCTTTCCGTGAGTTTTCCCAGAAACAGATTCAAAAAGCGAATAAGCCTTCTATTCACAAGCGTCTTGCAACTTACAGAGCAATGATGCCAAAGAAATCGAAGGACAAAGTAAAGAACCGGCATCAGGAGCAGAGCCGATGAAAAAGCAAATCGGTAAAAATCTGATGCAAAAATGGAAGAATAAGATCAGGGTCAGGCTGTCCGCCCTGGATAAAAAGAAACTGGTTCTTACCAATATCCCATATATCTTAACTGCTTTTTATACAAATCGGGCATCATTTCTTTACAGAAACAGTCTGGGAGAAGATATTGGGAACAAGCTATTATATGCGATGGAACATGCAGACAGGATTCTTACTGGATTGCAGCCAAGTTTTAACTGGCGTGATATGCTGACAGGAATTGTAGCAGCTGTCATTCTGAAATTACTGGTATGGCAGAAACAGTCAGATGCAAAGAAACTCCGGAAAGGAATCGAGTATGGTTCAGCCAGATGGGGAAACGCTGAGGATATTAAACCTTATATGTCGGAAGATCCCTGGATGAATATTCCATTAACAGCAACAGAAGCATTGACTATGGAAAGTAGACCTAAACAGCCAAAGTATGCAAGAAATAAAAATATAGTGGTCATTGGCGGCAGTGGTTCCGGAAAAACTCGATTTTTCGTTAAGCCGTCAGTCATGCAGATGAACTGTTCCATGGTCATTACAGATCCGAAAGGCACTCTGATCGAGGAGTGCGGGAAGATGTTAGCAAAGGGACCACCTAAGAAAGATAAGAATGGAAATATTATGAAAGATAAATCAGGAAAAGTGGTACACGAACCATATGTGATTACTGCAAGATCAGGTGATGATACAATTCGCAGAATTATTATGATCCCTACAAGTGGTTTCCCGGATGACAGAGAAAGTGCTGCAGTAAACAGTGTGGTAAAAGATAGGGCATCATTTGTTGAGTACATAGCGTTTGTACTTGGTGATGATTATGTAGCATCTATGCTTGAAGGAAAGCAGATGGGAGAATCCGGCTTTTTTGCCAATTCGAGTGATGCAATGCCGGCACTCTATGAAAAGATGTTAAAGACATCTGTAGAAGGGCCGGAAAGAATAAAAGACATTGGATATGTGCTTAAGATGGTTACAGATAAGGATATTATACCGGATGAATTCCGTGAACTGTATGAGACTTTTTGTAATACTTTGAAAATCAGAAGATAACGAGGTGATGTCATGTTACAATTTAATATAGATGAAATTGAAAAGCGTACCCTTTCCGGTCTGAAGGATTTTCAAAGAGCGACTGTGGAGAGAGTGGATTATCTGTTCCGGCATAATCAGAATCGTGTGCTTGTAGCAGATGAAGTGGGTATGGGAAAAACTCTTATTGCCAGAGGAGCAATTGTAAAGACAGCAAGACTTAGAATCGAAGAGAAAGATGATCTGTTTAAGGTAATTTATATCTGCTCTAATCAGAACATAGCAAATCAGAATATCAGAAAACTTGATGTAACAGGAAAGAATGCCATCGGCTCAGTATCAGATACCAGACTGTCTATGCAGCATTTAAAGATTACTGAGCAGGAAAATGATCCGCAGATAAAGGAAGGTTTTATACAGCTTATCCCACTTACACCGGAAACATCTTTCCGCATGACCACCGGAGGTGGAAGTGTGCAGGAAAGAGCACTTATGTATGCCATTTTAAGGAGAATGCCGGACTTTAAAGGACATGTAACTTCTCTTGAAAAATTTATGATAATGGATGCTGTAAAAGCATGGGATGGATGGGCAAAATGGAACTTTGAAAATCGTGTGGCAGAATGCGAAAAGATGACGAAGGGTGTCTATCCACAAAATGTGATAGAAAAAATCCTTAATTATCAGGAGTATGAAAGTATAAGGGACATGCTGCTTAATCATTTGCATGAAAGAAGATACAATAAACAGCTTACATATTCCAATTACTATGTGATGAATAAGCTTCGTGTGATGTTTGCGAGAATCAGTGTATCTATGCTTGAGCCGGATCTGGTAATCATGGATGAGTTTCAGAGATTTAAGTTTCTTTTGTCATCCGATGACAGTGAGCTTGGTATTCTTGCACACAGTTTCCTTAGTGGACATGATACAAGGGTACTTCTGTTGTCGGCTACACCATATAAATTGTATTCTACCCTTGAAGAGATAGATGAAAATCAGCTTGATGAGCATTATGCAGAGTTTTTTCAGGTTATGAACTTTCTTTTTGATGATGAAGTCAAAGACATTAAATTTAAGGAAGTGTGGAAGAATTATTCCCATGCTCTAAGTGAGTTGAAGGCAGGGGACAGTGCAATTATCCGTATGAAGGAGCTGGCAGAAAATGCCATGTATCAGGGAGTCAGCAGGACAGAGCGTATATCTGTCATGGATTCCGGTGATTATACGGATGACAGCAGCGTGAAGCATCATTTGCAGATAGATGAAAATGACATAAACTCCTATATACAGATGTCACGATTGTTGTCAAAAACGGATTCAAATCATTCTTTACCGGTAGATTATGCAAAGAGCTGTCCGTATCTTATGTCCTTTATGAAGAAATATAAGATTAAAGAGCAGATTGAAAAATATTATATAAAACATCCAGATGAATTTGGAAGTGAAAGAGAACAATGTCTCTTGTGGCTGAATCGCAATAAAATCAATAAATATGATGAACTGCCGAAAACCAATGCAAGGCTTGAGGCACTGAAAGAAAAAGCATTTACCGGCGGTGCAGAAAAATATCTGTGGATTCCTCCATCACTGCCATATTATGAGATGCAGGGAGCATATAAAAACAGCAAAGGCTTTTCAAAAATACTTGTATTTTCTGCATGGGAGATGGTTCCACGAATGATAGGTGCGCTTGTTTCCTATGAGGCGGAAAGACTTACAGTTGGAAAACTGGTACATCAGATAAAGAATCAGGATAAGAAGAATACGGGGTATTTTGCGGATGGTTCGAGACGATACCCGGTGGCAAGGCTCAGGTTTAATGTTTCAAATGGAGAAGTAAGAGGCATGAGCCTGTTTGCATTGCTTTATCCTTCAAAGACACTTTCTGATATGTATTTACCGATTGAGTCATTGAATAATCATGAATCATTAGAAGTAATAGAGAAATCTGTACGGCTGAAACTGAAAGAGAAGCTTGCGATAATCGAAGAAAAGTATGGTGATTCGGGTAACAATAAGGAAGATGCCAGGTGGTATTATCTTGCACCGATGCTCATGGATGGAGTCATCTATGCAAAGCATTGGATAGAGGATATTGTGTGGGAAATGAATACAGACGAAGAGGATACAACATCTGAGGTCAGAAGCAGTTCAAAGGATAAGAGAAATAAGGGCTTTATTGCTCATATTGATAAGCTAAGAAGTTATTTGGATGCCCCGGAGGAGATTCATCTTGGAAGAAAGCCGGAGGATCTTCTGGAAACATTGGTAAATATGGTACTGGGTTCGCCAGCAATATGCATTTATCGTTCTAATGGAAGAAGCACAGCCAGAGCAACATCGCTTGCAAAGGTATTTGTCAATAATTTCAATTTGCCGGAGTCAACAGCTATCATTGATCTTGCTTATGGCAGATGCAGGGATGATAATTCCCATTGGCAGAATGTACTTAAATACTGTAAAGATGGCTGTTTTCAGGCAATGATTGATGAATATATCCATATGCTGAAAGAAACAGCAGGTTTTCAGTCGGATGGAAATCAGTATCAGATTGTGCATGACATGATGATGGATTCATTGAAGATACATACAGCCACCTATATCGCTGATACTTATCCTGATTTCAAAAAACGTATTAACGGAGCTGACAGGAAGAGTGATGGATGTCGAATAAGGTCGAGTTATGCAGTTGGATTTACAAAGGATGCAGGAGATAATTCCAAGGTAGTCATGCGTAAAGAAAATATCAGAAATGCCTTTAACTCACCAATGCGTCCATTTGTGCTCGCCACAACATCAATCGGACAGGAAGGATTGGATTTTCATAATTATTGTCGTGTGATTATGCACTGGAATCTTCCAAGTAATCCCATAGATGTAGGACGGATTTTGCGGACATTCAAAATAAAAAAGAATGTGGAGGTAACAGACAATGGCAAAATCATTATTTGAGGAACTGGGCGGCAAATACGAAAGGCAAGGGGATTATTTGATACCGTGCTTAACTGTACCCGCCGAAGAAGAACAGGCAATAGGCATCTGGGGGCAACGGCATTTAGATTATCTAAAACAGTACCGTAAAGTTACATACACCAATCTTCTTACAAGCGGCAGGCTAAACGCCTACCTTGCCGACATCAACAGACAGGCACAGGAACGCTTTGAAAGGCTCATAGAGGGTATGAAACAGGCACAGGGCATAACGGAACAGCTAAAGGCAGAAAACGCCTTAGAATGGACAGGATGCCTCAATAACATAAGGGCTTGTGCGAGGGAGATTGTGGAAAAGGAAATTATTTTTGCATAAACAGATGATTAGTGGCAGGGGGAAATCCTGCCGCTTTTTCTGCTTTAGTTTGTCAGCTTGACAAATAAAGGGTTAAGGAATATAATTAGATTCAGTATTATACAAGGAGTTAATAAATATGCGGCAAGGTATTCTTAAATAAACTGTCAATTTGATAGTGGGAACAAAAAGTAGCAGTCCCGTTTCACTTTTAATATGGGGCTTAGTTTTTTGTACCCAGTTTAAGAATACTTTTATCATGTAATTTTATATGCCCGAAAACATATAAGTGTTTTGGGGCTATTGGAGTTATTTACCCAGTGATAGGAGTATTTATCACTGGGTATTTTTATGCCCTTTTTTGGGTGTTGATAGGAGGAAAATCACATGAAAATAATTAACTTAGGCATTCTGGCTCACGTTGACGCAGGAAAGACAACATTAACGGAAAGTTTATTGTATACCAGTGGTGCAATTGCAGAACTAGGGAGCGTAGATGAAGGCACAACAAGGACAGATACAATGAATTTGGAGCGTCAAAGGGGAATCACTATCCAGACAGCAGTGACATCTTTTCAGTGGGAGGATGTAAAAGTCAACATTATAGATACGCCAGGCCATATGGATTTTTTGGCGGAAGTATACCGTTCTTTATCCGTATTAGACGGAGCAGTATTATTAGTTTCTGCAAAGGATGGCATACAGGCACAGACCCGTATACTGTTTCATGCACTACAGATAATGAAGATTCCGACAATTTTTTTCATCAATAAAATTGACCAAGAGGGGATTGATTTGCCAATGGTATATCGGGAAATGAAAGCAAAGCTTTCTTCGGAAATTATAGTGAAGCAAAAGGTTGGGCAGCATCCCCATATAAATGTAACGGACAATGACGATATGGAACAGTGGGATGCGGTAATTATGGGAAACGATGAACTATTAGAGAAATATATGTCAGGGAAACCGTTTAAAATGTCAGAACTGGAACAGGAAGAAAACAGGAGATTCCAAAACGGAACGTTATTTCCCGTTTATCACGGAAGCGCTAAAAACAATCTGGGGATTCGGCAGCTTATAGAAGTAATTGCCAGTAAATTTTATTCATCAACGCCTGAAGGTCAATCTGAACTATGCGGGCAGGTTTTTAAGATTGAATATTCAGAGAAAAGGCGGCGTTTTGTTTATGTGCGTATATATAGCGGAACATTGCATTTGAGGGATGTTATTAGAATATCTGAAAAAGAGAAAATAAAAATCACAGAGATGTATGTTCCGACAAACGGTGAAATCGTCCCGGCTGACCATGCCTGTCCGGGAGAAATTGTTATTTTAGCTGATGATACTTTGAAACTGAACGACATTCTGGGAAATGAAAAACTCCTGCCTCACAAAACATGGATTGATAATCCCATGCCATTACTTCGGACAACGGTAGAGCCGCAAAAGCCGGAGCAAAGGGAAGCCCTGTTAAATGCCCTCGCAGAGATTGCTGATACAGACCCTCTTTTGCATTTTGACATTGATACTGTTACACATGAGATTATGTTATCTTTTTTGGGGAATGTGCAGATGGAAGTCATTTGTGCCATCCTTGAGGAAAAATATCATGTGGAGGCAGAAATAAAAGAGCCTACTGTTATATATATGGAAAGACCGCTTAGAAAAGCAGAATATACCATCCACATAGAAGTCCCGCCAAATCCTTTCTGGGCTTCTGTCGGGTTGTCCATAGAGCCGCTCCCTATTGGAAGCGGAGTGCAGTATGAAAGCAGAGTTTCACTTGGATATTTAAATCAATCGTTCCAAAATGCGGTTATGGAGGGGGTTCTTTATGGCTGCGAGCAGGGGCTGTATGGATGGAAAGTGACAGACTGTAAAATCTGTTTTGAATATGGATTGTATTATAGTCCTGTAAGTACCCCCGCAGACTTTCGGCTGCTTTCCCCTATCGTATTGGAGCAGGCTTTAAAAAAAGCAGGGACAGAACTATTAGAGCCATATCTCCACTTTGAAATTTATGCACCGCAGGAATATCTCTCACGGGCGTATCATGATGCTCCAAGGTATTGTGCAGATATTGTAAGTACTCAGATAAAGAATGACGAGGTCATTCTGAAAGGAGAAATCCCTGCTAGATGTATTCAAGAATACAGGAACGATTTAACTTATTTCACAAATGGGCAGGGAGTCTGCTTGACAGAGTTAAAAGGATACCAGCCAGCTATTGGTAAATTTATTTGCCAACCCCGCCGCCCGAATAGCCGTATAGATAAGGTTCGGCATATGTTCCACAAGTTAGCTTAACAGCTTGCAAAAGTCATATAAAATGAGATTTGAAAGGATTAGAGACTAATTATGATGAAATGCGAATGGATATTGTGTCCTGTTTGTGGGAGCAAAACCCGTAATAAAATTAGGAAGGACACTGTTTTGGAGAATTATCCCCTTTATTGTCCAAAATGCAGACAAGAAAGATTGATTAAAGTTGACAACTTGAAGATAACTGTCATCAAAGAGCCAGACGCTTAAGACGCAGAGCCGATGAAATTGTGGAACAATTCACGAATCATCGGCTCTTTTTGTTTCGTATTTGAAAGAACAAACTCACCAAATAAAAAAAACGATATTCGGGTGGGTTATTTTGTTATACCCTAAATTACCCTCTGAATTTGTTTTTAAATTTGGAGGGATTTTTTTATGTCCTTTTTTCGGGCAGTTATCTATCTGCTCATACGAAGCAAAATTTATCAATACATAGCATATCAGAGAACGGCAGGAAACCAGTTAAAAAAATTTCTGCCAGTGCAACGGTACTTCTCACCTTGAAAGTAGAAGTACAATCTCCATACAATAGAATTACTATTTCCTATAACCGTAAAGGTCACAGAGCCTTTGCGGTTTTTCTTTTGTCGATTTTTGTTGGAAAGTGCCGTAGGGCTGTTTCTGATATGCGGTGTCGTTCTCCGCCTCTCCATCTGGATTTTTTACATTTCAAAAATTCAGATGGGAGGTATTTATGGTGAAATATGCACCAAGAAAGGTATATATCAGAGAAAGTGGCGGCTATGTGGAATTATCCTACACGGAGTTCTGCCGTTGCAGGGAATCCGACCAGACCTATATGGACAAGCTGTTTATCCCCATTCAAGGCTGTCTGCTTGAAGTCGTGAGGGAGCAATACACAGACTTCTACCGTGACAAGGAACGGTGGCGTTATCTGCAAAAATTAGATACAAAGAATAGACTGCTATCTCTCGACGGATTTACGGACAGCGAGGGGAATCCTCTGGACTTTATCACTGATGAAGCGGTGGACATTGCAGAAACCGTTGTCAATGCGGTCATGGTGGACAGGCTGAAAGCCGCCCTGCCTTTGCTGTCGGATAGTGAACAGGAGCTGATACAGGCAATCTTTTTTGACGGACTTTCCGAGCGTGAAGTCGGGGCGAGGTTGGGCATAACCCAGAGCGTTGTAAACAAACGCAAAGCCAGAATCCTAATAAAACTAAGAAAGATAATAGAAAATTAAAATTTAAGGCGTTCAGCCCCCTTGTTTTTTCCTTTGGGAAGATGAGGGGGCTTTTCTCTGCCCTCTCAATCAATTCTGATTGGAGGAAGTAAGAATGGCATACAACCACGGACGGGAGGACAGGAAATGGCGTATCTGGAAAGAAGCGGAGGAAAAGCTGCTGCGTGAGTGCGGCGTTGATGAAGCGACCATTGAGCAGATACGCATGGCGGACAGGGCAGACTTCAATTCCAACAGGCGGTTTTACCGATGGACGAATGACGTTGCGGAATATCTTGAGGACATGGCAGGCAGGGAGCGGCAGGCGGAAGTGGGTACGGTTGCGGAGTTACTGGAAGAGATTGAGAGCGAAAATCTCTATCAAGTATTAGTCACGGTGGACGGGCGTACCTTGAAAATCGTCCTGCTGAAAATGCAGGGGTATTCCACAAAGGAGATTGCCCCGCTTGTGCATTTGACGACTGGTGCCATCTATGCGAGGTTAGACCATCTGCGGAAGAAGCTGCGGAAAATTTTATAGCTTCTAAAACAGCCTGCCATCCTGCGGGCTACTGGGTGAGGGATGGAAATCCCCTCACTCATTTTTTGCAGGAGGACAACAGGATGGCATACAGGGTTAAGGCATACACGCTTCGGGAGGAATCCACGGAAAGCGGCACAAGGTATTTTATCAGCTTTAAGGACGGGCAGGGCAAATCCCACGAGTTGGAAGTGTCGGAACAGTTCTTTATGGAGTTTCGGCAGATGGAGCGCAGGAACAGGAATCTTTTCTAATGGGACGAGCGGCACAGGGAGTTTAACGAGGTATGGGACGAAACCCTTTACAGACGGGCGTTGCGTGTGCCTAAGAGCCTTGATGAACGCATGGTTGAGGAAGAACGGAATGAAACGCTCTATAAGGCGGTTGGGAGCCTTCCAGAGATACAAAGGCGGCGTTTCCTGCTCTACTACGAGTATGAGTTCAATTTTTACCAAATCGCCGCTATGGAGCATTGCACCGCTTCGGCAATACAGAAATCTGTTGCGATTGCAAAGGAGAAAGTAAAGGCGGAAATTGAAGAAATATCTCCAACCGTGACCGACACCGCCCGAAAAAGAAATCTGTTTTTTATTTGTGTGGGATTGGCGGCATTACATACTCTCACTTTTTTCCGTGGGAGTAAATCTATTTTTAAGGAGGTCAACGCCTATGTGCAACGAAAACAAAGACACCGCCCGAAAGGAGGAAAGCCATGCAGAAGTTACAGACAGTCAACGCCGAAACGCTCCTTTATGAACCGCTTGAGAAACCATCCTTTGTGGTGGACAGCCTTATCCCGACAGGCTTATCGCTGTTCTGCGGCTCACAGAAGATAGGCAAAAGCTGGCTCATGCTGAAGCTATGCTTATGCGTGTCGCAGGGAATCCCTTTATGGGATATGCCGACAATGGAGGGCGATGTGCTTTACCTCTGCCTTGAGGACACGTTCTGCCGCATACAGGACAGGTTATTTCGTTTGACGGACGAAGCAAGCGGGCGGCTCCACTTTGCCGTGGCAAGCTGCAAGCTGTCAGACGGTCTTATCGTGCAGCTTGAAGATTATCTGAAAGATTACCCAGACAGCAGGCTCATTGTCATTGATACCTTGCAGAAAGTCCGTACAGCTTCAAAAGACAATGCCTATGCAAGCGACTATGGGGACATCTCCCTCATCAAAGACTTTGCCGACAGGCACTCTCTGGCGGTCATTGTCGTACACCACATCCGAAAGCAGAATGACAGCGACGTGTTCAACAAGGTGTCTGGGACGACAGGATTAACGGGGAGTGCGGACGCTACCTTTGTTCTGGAAAAGGAGAAACGTGCGTCTGACACCGCCAAGCTGTATGTGACGGGCAGGGACACGCCTTATCAGGAATACACGCTGCGTTTCCGTGATTGCCGTTGGGAGCTTGTGGAGCGGAAAACGCAGGAGCAGCTTGCGAAAGAAACGATACCAGATGTCCTTTTTCGGTTGGTGGATTTTATGAGGGATAAGGAAGAATGGATAGGCACGGCAACGGAACTGTTAGCCGCTATGGGGGAAACGGAAACCATACCCACGGTGATTACGAAATGGCTGAATGAATACCGCACCACATTTTTAAGCGAGAACCGTATCTGCTACCAGTACAGCCGCAGGAAAGACGGCAGGCGGATTGCCCTTGCAAGGAGGGCGGGTGACAGCGGTGATGGTGGTGACAGCGATATTAGGATACCCTGCCGCTGTCATCCCTACGGGAGAACACCCCGTAAACGCAAAATGCAGGCGTGAGATTTACTCGCCCTTTTCGGTCGTGTAAAACCACCCCTGCGGTCAGAAAAATCATTCCGATTTTTCCGACTGCGTTTACAGGGTGTAACACACTACACTTTGCCCTGCAAAGTCGTGTGCCAGACGTTCCCTCTGGACTCCCTTAAGGCAGGGCTGTGCCCTGCTATCCTACGCCTTACGGCTTCGGATAAAAGAATGGCGGCATGACGGTGACGGCTCTTGCGAGGGGGGTATCCCAAAAACACCGTCATCATCGACATGACCGTCATGCAGGGGGTGAGGGTGACAGTTGCGGCAGTCGGCAGGGGGTATCCCAAAACTGCTGTCACCACCGTCACCGCTGTCACCCCAAAGGACGGTCACCCGCCGAAAGAAAGGAGGAATCCGCCTATGCCTTATGCAATCCTGCGTTTCCAGAAACGAAAAGCGGGCGGCGTTGCGGCTTGTGAACGCCACAACGAGCGGAAGAAAGAAGCCTACAAAAGCAACCCAGATATAGATATGGAACGCTCTAAAAACAATTACCATCTCATAGCACCACCAAAGTACACCTACAAGAAAGAGATTAACCGCATGGTAGCCGAAGCGGGGTGCAGGACAAGGAAAGACAGCGTGATGATGGTGGAAACGCTCATCACAGCTTCACCAGAATTTATGAACCAGTTACCGCCCGAAGAACAAAAAGCGTATTTCCAGACGGCTCTTGACTTCATTTCGGAGCGTGTTGGAAAGCAGAATATCCTCTCCGCTGTCGTCCATATGGACGAGAGAACGCCCCATATGCACCTCTGCTTTGTGCCGATTACGCCAGACAATAAGCTGTCAGCGAAAGCTATCTTAGGCAACCAGAAATCATTATCCGAGTGGCAGACCGCCTACCATGAGCGGATGTCCTCACGGTGGAATCAGCTTGAACGGGGGCAGTCCTCAATGGAAACCAAGCGGAAACACGTCCCCACATGGCTCTATAAATTAGGCGGCAGGCTTGATAAACGGTATGAAGAAATCGTGTCTGCCCTATCCGACATCAACGCCTTTAACGCAGGGAAGAAAAGGGATAAAGCGTTAGATTTACTCTCTGCATGGCTGCCAGACGTGGAGAAATTCTCTAAGGAAATCGGGAAACAGCAGGCGTATATCGACAGTTTGAAAGAGAGAATTGGGCAGGAATCAGACTATGCGGGGCGTATGCGTGATGAAAAGTACGAGCAGGAACTAAAGGTGCAGAAAGCGAATCAGAAGATATTTGAATTGCAGAGAACCAACGAGCAGATGGGGCGGCTGCTGTCAAAAATACCGCCCGAAGTGTTGGAAGAATTGCAGAAAAATCATAGAAGCAGAGCGAAAGAAAGGTAGATATGTGAATGAAGAAACAGGATTTTAAGGTGTTAAAGACCAAAGACTTGTACCCGTTCCCCGACAATCCGTTTCATGTGGCAGAAGATGAAACACTGTCAGAGTTAGCGGAAAGCATCAAGGAATTTGGCATTGTCACGCCGATAATCACACGCCCGAAAGAGGACGGGGACGGTTATGAAGTGATTGCAGGACAGCGGCGTGTCCGTGCTTCTGAACTTGCAGGGATAAATACCGTGCCTGCGTTTGTCCTGCCCTTAGACCGTGACCGAGCCATCATCACCCTTGTAGACAGCAATTTGCAGCGTGAGAATATCCTGCCATCGGAGCGGGCGTTTGCTTACAAGATGAAATCCGAAGCCATGAAGCGGCAGGGTTTCCGCACAGACTTAACCTCGTCACAAGTTGTGACGAAGTTGCGGACGGACGACAAGGTGGCACAGGGCTTCGGCGTGGGCAGGATGACCGTGCAGCGTTTTATCCGCCTGACGGAACTGATACCGCCGATTTTGCAGATGGTGGACGAGGGGAAAATCGCCCTCACGCCTGCGGTGGAACTGTCCTTCTTGAAGAAAGACGAGCAGGAAAACCTCTTTGCCACGATGGAGAGCGAAGAAGCAACGCCCTCACTCTCACAGGCACAGCGGATGAAACAGTTAAGCCAGAGCGGGCGGCTTGACATGGATACGATATTTGCGATTATGACGGAGGAAAAGGGCAACCAGAAAGAAACCTTGAAAATCAACACAAGCAAGCTGAAAAAATACTTTCCGAAGAACACAACGCCGAAGCAGATGGAGGAAACCATCATCAAACTTTTGGAGCGTGAGTTGCAGAGGAAACGCAACCGTGACAGCCGCTAATCTTCTTTTTTCGGGAAGTAAATACAGAGAGTTGAGGTATGGAGAATGAGAGAAATCCAGTATGAAATCGTAAAGGAAATCGCAGTATTGTCTACGGGCGACAGTGGCTACACAAAGGAAATCAATCTCATTTCATGGAATGGGAAAGAGCCGAAGTATGACATCCGCAGCTTTTCCCCGAACCGTGAAAAGTGCGGCAAGGGAATCACGCTGAACGCTGATGAAGCGGCGGCACTCCTTAAAGCATTACAGAAAGAATTAAACAGCGAGGATTAATGGTATCTGATTGGCAGGGCGGGGACATTTCCAAACTCTTCCCTGCCCTGTCTGGAAAGGAAGATTTAAGTATGGGCGAGGATAAGAAAGCAGATAAAAAGAGAAAGCGTATCGTGCCAAAAGCACCAGTGCAGATGATAATCAGCCGTGAATATGTCGGCACACAGACCGTTACAGAAGCGTTTGTCCCGATTATCTCCGAGGATATTCGGAAGAAGATTGCCGAGGGCGACACCTTCGACAATGAGGGGCTGTCCGCTTAGAATGTACGCAATGGGACATGAAAACAGATAGGACAGATAGCATGTATGAACTGTCCGCAAAAAATGACCGACTGATTTGGAACAAAGGGAAGGCAGAATCAATAGATTTAAGTGTCTGGCAATAAGACAGAATGTTGCTGATAAATATGGTAAGGCAGATGGTATCACATTTAAGCGAGACATATGGACAGAAATGTTTGAAGCTGCTAAAGCGGAAAAGCAGAATGACCAGTCAGAGCTTGTACCATTCTGGTGTTTCGGAAAAAATCAGAGTGTAAAAATAGAAAGGCTTGTGCCAATGTATCCTATGAGTAAGGATGAGGTTAATTATGAAAGGCTGATAAAGATTCTGTCTCTTTACCGGCTTACATTAGGGCAGGCAAGGCAGGAAGAACTTCTGGAGTATTTATTCAAAGAGTTCAAGGAAACAAGTGGATTGAAGAAATTGTTTATCGACTTGAGTCCATTTTCAAAGGGAAAAGAAGGTTGATATGATGAGAATACTTTTTTGTAACATAGCGTGGATGAAGGAGTATCGAGGAAATGAAGATGGAAAGGATATTCCGTTAAATGGTGGAAGCTATGTTGATGAGACAGGAGATGCTCATGAAAAATATAATTTTACACCGGTGAATATGGAGGGAAGGGAAGGCTTATATTGTCTGGGATTTTTTGAGACAAAATCACATAATGGTAAAGATGTCAATCAAATGCGGATTGAGAATATTGCAGGTTGTGAACTATTAAAAAAAGAAGAATCAGTAGATGATGTGCTTGTTGTTTATTGTGCAAAGCATCCGGCACATAAGTTTACGACGGTCGTGGGATGGTATAAACATGCTACAGTTTACAGACATTATCAAGAGGCAGTGTTTGCTCCAGAAGATATACAATATTACAATGCAATTGCAAACTCATCTGATTGTGTCTTACTTCCTGCAGGGATCAGATCAAGAAAGGTACAATGGGAAGTCCCAAGAAAATCAAATGGTTGGGCTTATGGATTTGGACGGGCAAATGTGTGGTATGCAAGTGAAGAAGATAGCCGGTTACAAGATTATCTTACGAGATTAGTAAAACAGATTGATGAATATGATGGCGAAAATTGGATTGACAAGTACGCTGAGTAATGAGGTACATATATTATGGGAAACGAATCAGGTGAATGGATTATGCATGGCATGAAGTGGGACAACCCGGAATGTATCCATTCTGTAGATGAAGCAATCAAGTATATAAATGAATTTGGCTTTTTACCATTATTTAAGAATGATATAGATGGGTTTTCACTTGAAGAAAGAACTGTTCCAGAGTACTGGTGGAGTGATAATCCGGAGATTGATCCATGGATGTGGCGGGCTATTATAGCAAGGCGGCATGATATCGTCTATGGAAAGTTCTTTGATAAGAAGGCAGGATTTATATCAAAAAAGTGGCTTCCTGTATTTGCTAATTATCGCCGGGATGGATATGATTTTGATGCATTATATGATGATGGGAAAGCACCTAATAAGCATAAAAAGATAATGGTCAATTTTATGGAAGATAATGCTGATTCAGAGATTTATTCAAATGAATTGAAAAAACAGGCTGGATTTGGTAAGGATGGAGAAAAGGGATTTGATGGTGCTATAACGAATCTTATGATGCAGACATATCTGTGCAACTGCGATTTTAAGAAGAGAGTGAATAAGAGAGGCATATAAGCGTTTTATCAGAGATGGTATAGTGTGTGAAGAAAAATGGGAAGCACAGCATACACCAAGAGTATGTTATTTCTTAAAGGAAGCATACACTTCTAATGAAAATGGTTATAATCTGGTAGAAGATTTGCATGATTGTGAACGTCCATGGACTATGTGGAGAAAGGTAGCAATATGGACACAGGCAATATATAATGCATTTAACGATAATATCTGTGAGTATGACGATGAAGTATTACGTTCTAAGGAAAAAGAAATCATAGACCGTATTGCAGTGGTCAATGTGAAAAAAAGCAATGGCGGAAGCGAATCTGAATATGAAGATTTGAAAAAATACGCACTTGAAGACAGGCTGGAAATAAAGCGTGAATTGGAAATTATACAACCGGATATCATTGTATGTGGGAATAATCTCAGTCTATTGAAACTTGTATTAGGGGAAGAATTACAGAATGATGATACATGGGATAATATGTTGGCGCTTTGGAAGGATACATTGGTGCTTGATTATTATCACCCTGCTGTGCATTATCCTAATCGGGTTAATTATTATGCTTTAATGGCAATTTGCGATGTGGCAAGAAAAAAATATGGTACGCCAGTATGGTCAGAACAAAATGAAAAATATTAGAGAAATTAGTGTCGGTGCAATATTGTACCGGCATTTTTATTTTCTGAAAGTGTCGCCCAAACAGCGACCATATGAAGATGCCTTTTAATTATACTCATATTGTAACAGAGAAAGAGAGGTGCCGGAGTAATCCGGGAATTGGAGGCATATATGTACGGAGCAATTTTAGGAGATATTATAGGAAGTCCGTTTGAGTTTGACAGAGGTGATAAAACAAAGAATTTTGATTTGTTTAGTGAAGGCTGTGGCTTTACAGATGATTCTGTTATGACAATAGCAGTTGGAGAAGCTCTCCTGGCAGTCGGACCGGAAGCAGCAGTAAAGAAAATTGAAGATGCGGTAGCATCCAATATGCAGGATTGGGGAAAAAGATATCCACATGCAGGCTATGGTGGATGCTTCAGACATTGGCTTAAAGAAAATAATCCGAAGCCATACGGAAGCTATGGAAATGGTTCAGCCATGAGAGTGTCAGCGGTAGGCTGGCTTTATGATTCGATGGAAAGAACCAGAGAGGTAGCTAGAGCTACAGCGAATGTGACACATAATCATCCAGAAGGTATAAAGGGTGCAGAGTCAACTGCAAGTGCAATATATATGGCAAGGAATGGATCTTCAAAAGAAGAAATCAAAGCTTATATCGAGAGGGAATTTCATTATGATCTGAGTAGAACATTGGATAATATCCGAACCTACTACCATCATGTTGAAAGCTGTCAGGAAACAGTACCAGAGGCAATCATCGCATTTCTGGAATCCAAAGATTTTGAGGATGCCATACGGAATGCAGTATCACTTGGTGGAGATACGGATACGCTTGGTGCTATTACAGGAAGTATTGCAGAAGCATTTTATGGGATCCCAGCTGTGCTGATTGCAGAGTGTAAAAGCCGGATTGATAAGGGACTGATGACGGATGTTCTTGATGAATTTGATCATGTACTTGGCAGGAGCGTGGATACTTATTCAGATGAAGTGGATGAGACACAGGCAAATCAGATGATTGAGGCAGCAATCGACCAGTATTATATTCAGCAGGATAAAAATGGAATGCTGTTATTTATGGAAGTTATGGTAACAAGAATGCAGCAGGCAGGAGAAGTTATTGTTCCATATATCACGGAAAATCCTTTTATGTCGGAAGAACAGATAAGTAAAGTAAAGGCTGGTGACACGATTTCGCTTGACCATGATGTAAGACTTAAAATAGAGACTGTAAAAGATGCTGATGAAAAAGAATGGATTGGAGTATTTACATCTTCTGAAGAGATGCATAAGGGTTCTGCTGGAAATGTGCAGATGAATCAGTCTATTGAATCAATACTTCGTCTGGCACTTAATTGGGAACAGGTGAATGGAATTGTGATTAATCCGTTTGGTAAGTATATTCAGATGACAAAGAAGATGATAGAGCTTTTAATCAATGGGTATGAATATAATGAGAATGAAAGGAAGAGCAAAGATGATGAGAACAATTAAAGTTACAGGAAAAGGGAAAATAGCAGTAAAGCCGGATAAAATCCGGTTATATGTCAACAAGGAAGAACTTTGCAAAGAATATGAAGATACTCTCCGAAGGTCAACAGAAGATACAGAGCTTCTCAAGGATTTGTTTGAGAAACTTGGTTTTCAGAGAAAAGACCTTAAAACAGTATATTTTAATGTCGATACAGAATATGAAAGCTATCAGGACAGAGATAAGAGCTGGAAGCGAAGATTTAAAGGTTATAAGTATAATCACCATATGAAAATAGAGTTTGCAGCTGATAATAAAAGATTAGGGCAAGTCCTTTACGCTTTGGCTCATAGCTCATTAAGGCCAGAGTTTTCTATTGAGTATACAGTGGCAGATGTAGAAAAATGTAAAAATGAGCTGTTACATAAAGCAATCGAGGATTCCATTCAAAAGGCACAGGTGCTTACAACAGCAGCAAATGTGAAATTGGGTGAAATACAGGCAATTGATTATTCTTGGGGAGAGATAGATTTTGTAACAAAGCCATTGAATGAAATGAGATTAATGGAGTGTACGGAATGTGAAATGAGTGCACCGGGAGCATATGATATAGATATTGAGGCAGACGATATTAATGTTACTGATACGGCAACTGTAATATGGGAAATTGCATAAAGAGGAAGATATAAATAGATTAGACGAAAAGCAAGAGGCACCGTTAAAGTAGGTACCTCCTTCTTTTTAGAGAGTTAGCTCTTTTTCTGATATGGGAATTTGCATCTCCGGAGCATTAAGTAGTGCTGTGAAATTCTGTCTAATGATATTCAGTGTCTTCTGCTTTTTCTGCAATTCTTGTTTTTCCCGGACAGTAGCAGCTTGTTCAGATTCAAGATTTTCTATCCTATTCTGGATTTTATTAGAGCTTGGGATTTTGGTAACACCGAGATCCTGAAGCTCTTTTTTTAGTGAATCGTGCAGTTGGTATTCTGCTTGATGTTTGGTTCGGTATGCTTTTGGATTTTTAGCAGATTTGCAATCTTCAATCACTTTTCGGCAGAGACGGTAAGAATCACAGTGTTTTTGAATGATTTTCTGTGTGCTCAGCTCACTGTTGATTTGCGTTATTCTTTGATCAGCCGCTTTAACAGAAGCATCAACATCAGAAACATGCTGTTGGAAATCTTCATAATTCAGCAGGTTATTTTCGGAAAGATAGTTGAAGGTGCGTGCCGCTTCTTTCAGGTTATTTAGTTTTGCCCATCGTTCAAATCCTTCTCGATTGCCGGTCGTAACATAAGTGGAGATATTGATATACAGGCGAGCTTCTCTGGACAGATGCCTTGGAGCTTTTATTTTGTTACGGTTTTTTGCCAAACGGATGCGGACATTTTCTTCTGAATAATAGCTTCCAAGAGATTTCATATAAGTGAAGTTTTTCTGTTCCGGTGCACGGAAGGACAGGTGTTTTCCCTGTCGGACTTCATATCCGGCTAACTGCATTTTTTGTAAAAATTCCTCATAGTTGATGGAAGTCCAGATTGCTTTATCAACTGCAACACGTAGCTTGGCTTTCCAGCTGGTGCCACGATGATATTCCATGTTCTCCTTATAACTTTTGCCTTTTTCTCCGGTTGGCATACTGGTGGCAAGTCCATTTTCATGGCAGATACGATTACTGATCCGGCAGATTTTATGGTAGCTCCGCTTATTGGAAACATACTTGTGATGATCAACAAAACTTGCTGCATTAAAGATGATGTGGTTATGGATATGATTTTTATCAACATGGGTGCTTATCACATATTCATATTTTCCTTTCAGTACTTCGTTTGCAAATTGTTGCCCTAAGCGATGGGCAGTTTCGGCATCAACTTCTCCAGGTTTAAATGACTGGATCAGATGAAATGCCAGGTTATCACCTTTGTCCATTCCATTCTTTTTTGCCATTTCTCTTGTCATAGAAAATTCAAGATCTGCAGTTTCCGGGGAACAGCCAAAACTGGAAACTAACAGTTTTTCTTCTGTTTTATCTGGATTCGTGATGTAGTCCAGAGCTTTCTTGTCTGTTACTTTAATTGGGAAGATCTTAAGATACGCCATAATTCTTTCACCATCTCTTTTAATTCTTGCTTTTCTTCCGGATACAGATCACCGGTGCTGTTTACTTTTTTGGCAATCTGATTAATATTCACACCGATCTTATGCATTTCCTCATACTGTTTCTTCAGTGGAGTGGTATCGGTGTTGACGATGTAACCGTCGATTGCCATTTTACGAAGATAAGCTCCCATATTTTTTGTCTTTGATTCAATCATCTTTCTACGAATAAGCTTTTTTTCTTCTGGGGAAACACAAAACAAAATCTGTATATTTCTTTTTCTCTTTGCCATAGGCAGATTCTCCTTTCTTTGGTTCTTCGAAGTAGTGACTTCTGTGTTTTTAATTTAGGGCAGGGTTCCCTAAATTGCTGGTTTTCCGGAAGTGTATATACACTTCCTGTCCTTGCTATTTACCGGTGGCACAGCCGCCGGAAGAGAGTCTTAAAAAAGAACCCTCTATAAATAAGGTACTGAGAGAAGAAAAAGAGGACATCGAAGCTCAGAAGTATGACGCAAGCATGATTCTGTGGTATAGTAAAATCTGAATGAAAAAGAAGAAAAGAGGTCAAACCGATGTCACGGAAAAACCATAAGATGATAGATGGGAGATTACTGCAAACGAATAAGAAGTATTCCCAGTTAAAAATGAAGCAGAAAGAAAAGATTGCGGAATGGATGTTTCAGGCAACCAGAGATTATTATATGAAAAAATGTACTTTTCCGAGTGACAAACATCTGGAAGAAGTGGTGGATTCTGTTTATGAAAAAATTGAAGATGCAGAAATCTGGATTCCGTATGGAGAGGTCTTCAAGCATTATAAATCCAAACGATCGGATATCAACAAACGTGTCAGAAAATCTCTGAATGAAAAAGAAGAGAGTCAGATTGAGAAGGTCTGTTTTATGAATATGTGTATGATTCAGGATCATAAAGGGAATGTACTGGCTCTGGATAAAGTAAATGATAGCTATACCGGTACAACTTTTCCAGGCGGTCACGTAGAAGCAAATGAGATTTTTCAGAAATCTATGATTCGGGAAGTCTGGGAAGAAACAGGACTTACGGTTGAAGCACCGAAGCTTGGAGGATTATATCATTGGCATAAGAGCGGAGTGCACTATGTTATTACCTTGTATAAAGCGGATAAGTTTACCGGAGAATTAAAGAGTTCTGAGGAAGGAAGAGTTTATTGGATTCCGCTGGAAGAGTTAAAAACAAAAGAACTTGCTACAGGTATGGAACACGTTTTGCGGATTCTGGAATCAGAGAAGGTGGACGAGTGCTATATGCATCTGGAAGCAGATGGATATGTGGGAGACTTGTATTAAAGAATTACATGAGAAATGGCTGCCTGCTCATTGGAGAAAAGACAGCCATTCTTTATAAGATACATCATTCATCTATTCTGTTTTTTGCGGTTCGTTTTTGGAAGTGAAATTAATATATTTGGCACGTTGTAAAATTGAAATAACTGCATCAATGCTTTCAGGATTGGAGAAGCTCATGATAAAAGGTTCTTCTTTAAATTCCATGGGTTCGAACCCAGGATTCTGATCTGGATTCTTGAGTATATGGATGGGACGTGCACTCTGATTATAAAATGCCAGTTGTGCGGAATCTGTAGTGTTACCGATGACACCAATGCCTACATCCCCTTTTCCAAAGTCTATTCTATGTTTATTTAAGTTGATCATTTTCAAAAATCTCCTTTTTCAAAAATAGCATATTTAGTAATTTTCTATTATTCCCGAAGTAGGGATATCTTTTAAAAAGTCACTGTTGGAAGTAATCGGAGAATCTACAATCTGAACGCCGCTTCGTTTCATCATTCGGAATTTGAAATCAAGAAGTTCCGGTGGAACTTTCAGTTCTGCGGCAGCCTGGAAAAAGGACATATCAGCGTTAAGCATCTCCAGGACATCTTCATCTTCCAGAAGATAATCAGCGGCAAAGCAATTCGCTTCATATTCACATTGTGACACTCCATCGAATAATTCAAAATCATGAAAACACTTGATCTGAAGGGGTTTCTGATGAAGGAGTGCGTGACCGATCTCGTGGATCAGGATAATCTGCTGTATGATTTCCGGTAGGTCGCAGTTAATGACGATGCAGGTCTTTCGACATTCCCGCATACAGAAGCCTTTGCAACAGTTTGGATCAGTTCCAAGCGGAAGCTTTTTAACAATAATATGCATAGCGGCTGCAAGGCGGTACGGATCACTTTCCTGATATTTTGTTTTTACTTTACTAACAGTGTCTCTTATACATTTTGAACTCATAAAAACACCTCGATATTTCATAAGATAGTTTGCTGCAAGTATAGAGTAGCAAAAGTGCTGTACGAAAATACGGACACCTATGAATCCCTTTCCGTTTCAGTGTTTTTCTTTTTCCGTCCAAATGTCTTTTTAGCTTCCATCTTACAGGAAAGATATGCTTTGGTTACAGCCTGATAGAAAGCATCTTTTGCTTCTTCATCGAGTTCGCCACCAGCAAAAAGAGCACGGTTGGCTTCGAGAATCTCATTGATGTCCCTGGCACCTTTTTCACCAAGCTGTCCATTGACTTCATCAATATAATCCATTTTTTCAATTCCATAAGAAGGATCTGTGATCTCATCATGTTTTAAATAATCATAAGAGACATTTAATGCATGAGCGAGCTTTCTCATAGTAGAGATTCGTGCGATTGTGCCGGAACTTTCATAAGCTGCGATTGCACGCTGGGATACGCCGACCAGTTCTGCAAGTTCTTTCTGTGTCAGATGATTTTGTTCTCGTTGAAATTTAATCTTGTCTGAAAAATTCATAGTGGGATCCTTTCCAAGTTTTTGAAATCGTAACTTCATCAACTTCATAAAAACTATTGACAGAGTTCATTATCACGTATAGAATACAAACAAACGTTCGTGAAGTTAGTAGAAATTATAATTCAAAAACTTCACAAAGTCAATATGAAGCAAAGAAGTTTTATTACGATTTTTAGACTGGTAGGTGAATGTTATGAGCAGGACAATTCTTCATTCAGATATGAATTGCTTTTACGCAAGTGTTGAGATGCTGCATCATCCGGAACTTGCCGGAAAGCCGATGGCAGTTGGGGGCGATCCGGAAGCAAGACATGGAATTGTGCTGACTGCGAATTATATTGCGAAGCGAGCCGGAGTAAAAACAGGCATGGCATTGTGGCAGGCAAGACAGGTTTGCCCAGAAATAATCTTTGTACCGCCTCGCATGGATCTTTATTTGAGGTTTTCTAGAATGGCACAGGAGATTTACAGTGAATACACAGATCAGAGAGAACCATTTGGGATTGATGAAAGCTGGCTGGATGTGACCGCCAGTACTTCTATCAAGGGAGACGGAATGAAGATTGCAAAAGAGATCAGCAGTCGGATTAAATATGAACTGGGGGTTACCGTAAGTATTGGTGTTTCCTGGAATAAGATATTTGCAAAGCTCGGTTCTGATTATAAAAAGCCGGATGCCATTACAGAGTTTTCCAAAGACAATTACAAGGATATTGCATGGAAACTTCCAGTAGGTGATTTACTCATGGTCGGAAGAAGCACTGAACGGACGATGAAGAAACTTGGCATTTGTACAATCGGAGATCTGGCAGGAGCAGAACCTTCTATATTAGAAACATATCTTGGAAAGATGGGATTGGTACTTCATACCTTTGCAAATGGATGGGATGAAACTCCAGTTTTGGTAGAAGGATATAAAGTACCGATCAAGTCTATCGGGAACAGTACAACAACGCCAAGAGATCTTGTTAGTGAATTGGACGTGAAGATTATTTTGATGGCTCTTTCAGAAAGTGTAGGAGCCAGGCTTCGTGAAAATGGTTTTCAATGCAGGACAGTAGAAATCTCGATTCGGGATAATGGATTGTATCATTTCACGAGACAGTGCAAGTTGGACAGGGCAAGTAATCTTACAGAAGAAATTGCCAGAACTGCATTTGAGTTATTCCAGAAAAACTATAATTGGGAACATCCAATTCGTAGTCTTGGTGTTCGAGGATGTGATCTGGTATCAGAAGAGATGCCGTATCAGCTTGATTTATTTATGGATGAAACGAAGAGAGAAAAAATCAAAAAGATGGACCAGGTGGTAGATGAGATCCGTGGAAGGTTTGGCTATCAGAGTATTCAGAGAGCATTTATGTATCAGGATAAGATACTGGCACAGCTGAATGCTAAGGAACATACGGTTCATCCACAGGCATACTTTCATGGATAGATAATATGAAGTG
>NZ_BAAHSG010000017.1:0-16317 GCF_054660775.1 Allocoprococcus similis | reverse complement strand
ATATGAGGGTAGCATATCATAGTCTGGATTCCTTTTGAAATTTAAAAAATCCGGGGAAGGATTATTTACAATGATATTGAACCCGGCATCTTCCGGATAAGTATAACTTTTATCCAATGCATAATCATAGCAATTGATTGAGAGAAAAGTGGCTTCATAAAATAATTTGCAAAATGCTTTAATATCCTGGATCATAAATAACCTCCGAAAAATGAATTTGATGGGAAAGGAATTCCAATACTGAAAATATTCAATTTATATCTAATTTTACAATATTTGAATTGATATTACAATAATTAAAGCATGGAGACGTGTTATCTTATACTCACAATAAATTAATATTCCTGGTAACCAAAGTAATTAGTATGATTTTAGAGAATAAGTGGAGGAAATTTATGTTTATCCAAAATATAACCTGTGAATTTGTAAAAGAACCGATTTCGATTGATTGTCAACATCCAAGATTTTCATGGGAGATTGATGCAGAAAAAAACAATGTCTTTCAGACAGCCTGGCAAATTATTGTTAAGGATGAAAAGAACGTAATTGTATGGGATAGTGGTGTTCAGGAAAACTCGGATACTACAGATATTTCTTATCAGGGAGAAATGTTAAAATCAACATCCGTATATCATTATCAGATTACTGTGTGGACAAATACAGAAGAAATGATTCAAAGTGGAGAAAATCATTTTGAAACAGCATTTTTTGATAAATCTGACTGGAAAGCAAAGTGGATGGAGCCGGAGCCATTGCCACAATTACTACAGAATCCTCTGAATGAAGCCAAAAAAGAGTGGCGGAAGATTACAGAAGCAATGATGCACGGAGATATGAGTGCAATGAAAACAGAAGAGGATATCTGGGATGCTTTACCGATGGAACCCTATGATCCGGCAGTACAGATGCGCCGTGTTTTCAGGGTGGGAAAATCTGTGAAACGTGCCCGTCTGTATGTGACTTCACATGGTATTTATGAAGTAAAGATCAATGGAAAGTCAGTGACGGACAGCCGATTGAATCCAGGTTTTACAGCGTATGACAGAAGACTAAAGTATCAGGTCTACGATGTGGATGAATTTGTGCAAAATGGAGAGAATGCAGTTTCTGTAACAGTTGCAGATGGATGGTATAAAGGAAAGATTGCGCTTGGACACGGATGTGAATATGGAGAAGTACCGGGAGTACTTCTCCAGTTGGAGATGATAGATGAAAATGGTAAAAAACAAGTCATGTGTTCTGATGAAAACTGGAAATATTCCTTTGATGGACCGATACGAAGTGCGGATTTGTTCTTAGGTGAAACCTATGATGCAAGAAGATATGACGGGGATCCTTCCAAGATAGAATATGATGATAAAAAGTGGTTTCCGGTGAGAACACATACAATGGACAATCCAATACCAGAAGCGCAGATCAGTCCACTGGCAAAGGTATTTGAAGAAGTTCCTGCACAGAGCGTATTTATTACACCAAATGGCGAAACAGTGGTTGATTTTGGACAGAATCTTGCAGGAACTATCCGGGTGAAGATTCAGGAAGAAAATGGAACAGAAGTGAAATTTGAACATGGAGAAATGCTTGATGATCAGGGAAATTTCTTTTATGTTTTTGCCGGAACAAGCAGAGCACAAGAGGATATTTATATTTGCGGAGAGAAGCGGGAAGAAATTTTTGAGCCACATTTTACATATCATGGATTTCGCTATGTGCGCGTGACTGGTGGAGCAGATTGGAAGAAAGAAGATTTCACAGCTCTTGCAATCAGTACAGAAAATGAAGTGACAGGAAATTTCCAATGCTCGGATGAGCAGATCAATCAGCTGCAGAGTAATATTTACTGGAGCCAGCGTTCGAATAACATTACGATTCCAACGGATTGTCCGACAAGAGAAAAAGCAGGGTGGACAGGAGATGTAGTGGTCTATGGGGCAACAGCACTGTTCAATCAGAACATGACAGCCTTTTACGAAGACTGGCTCCGCAGTATTCGCCTGGATCAGCTGGAAAACGGATATGTTCTTGGAACAGTACCACAGATCAGAAATTATGTACAGCAGGGGGATACAGGGTCTCTTGGGTGGGGGGATGTCATACTGACACTGCCACTTCAGATGTATCAACTCTGTGGAGACAAAGAAGTTCTTCAAGTAAATTATGAGGCTATGGGGAAATGGATGCATTCCATGGAGTGTGCTGCACATGAACTTCCAGGTGAAGCGGTTCCTTATGGGGGATTCCAGACAGAACAGAATTGTGATGAAAGAAGCCTTGAAAACCAGCGTTATCTGATCAATACAGGATTTCACTTTGGAGACTGGATTATTCCAAGTGTTGTGAATGAAGAGGGCTTTACCGATGGACCGGCTTCTGCATTTCTCACAATGAATTATGTTGGAAGCAGTCTGCTGGCAGCAGATGCAGATATGTTTTCGGAAATTTCTGAATTAGTGGGAAATATGGAGAATGCAGAGAAATACCGCGCTTATGCAAAAAGAGTCCGCCAGGCGTTCGAAGAAGAATATGTATCGGATGATGGAAAGCTTGGGCAGGAGATGCAGGGAAATTATATTCTGGCATTGAGACATCATATGGTGTCACCGGAGAAAGAACCACTTCTTGCGGAAAGACTGAATGAACTTGTAGTAAAGAATGGATTCAGACTGGATACCGGTTTTATGGCTACCCCGCATATTCTTGATATCTTATGTCAGTATGGATATGCAGATACTGCATGGAAGGTATTGCTTCAGAAGCAGTGTCCGTCCTGGCTCTATGAAGTGGAACAGGGGGGCAACAACAGTCTGGGAAAACTGGGATGCAGTAAGACCAGACGGGAAACTGGCAAGTTGTTCCTTTAATCATTATGCGTTTGGCTGTGTTGGAGATTTCCTGTACCGGAAAGTTCTTGGTGTACAGAATGCAGGAATTGGTTATGACAGGATCCTGATTGCACCGGAGTATGACTGTCCGTTTATGTGGGCAGAAGGAACCTATCACAGTGTAAATGGAAACATTGAGTTAAGATGGGAAAAGAATAAAAATAAAGTGAAGATTTTCGGACGGATTCCGGCAAATACATCCGCATGCTTAAGGTTGCCAGATGGAACAGAAAAAGAACTTGGAAATGGACGGTTTGAAGTAAAAGTAGGGTTAGATTCAGGCATAAAAGAATAAGATGGAAGGTGAATGCTGTCGTCAGGAGCAGAAGGTGTCTGACAGCATGAAAAATGGTATTGAAAATGAGTGAAAAGAAAATGATTTATCCAGGAAAAATAATGCTGGATACAGAAGGAAAACGTATTCAGGCACATGGAGCCGGAATGATTTACGAGAACGAGACTTATTATTGGTATGGAGAGAATAAAGAGTTCACAACTGGGAAAGATGAAGTCTGGACCTGGGGAATCCGTTTTTATTCTTCTAAAGATCTGGTCAACTGGAAGGATGAAGGTCTTGTGATTCCACCAGATACAGAAGATAAGGAATCCAGCCTTCACCCATCAAAACATGTAGACCGTCCACATATTCTGTATAATAAGAAAACGCAGAAATATGTCTGCTGGATAAAAATGAGTGAAGAAGATGGCTATTTTCTTATTATGACCTCAGAAAATCTGCTTGGACCGTATAAGAAGGAGAAAGATCATTTTCATCCGTTTAATACGTCAGTGGGAGACTTTGATTTGTGGCAGGATGAGAACGGAAAGGGATACCTGTATTTCGAACATGATCATGCAGGTGTGATTTCAACTGGACTGACAGAAGATTTTCTGGATGTACAGGGAGAGTATCTGGATATGTTTACAGGACTGAAACCACCATATACAAGAGAAGCATGTACGCACTTTGTGTATAAAGAGAAACATTATCTCCTTACCAGTGGAATGATCGGATATATACCAAATCCAAGTGAGATCGCGGTAAGTGATACTCCGCTTGGTCCCTATGAAGTATTGGGAAATCCACATAGGGATGATTCAAGCAGTGCGTCGTTCAATAGTCAGATCTCTTATGTGTTTCATGACCCTGAACGAGAAGATCTGTATCTTGTGATGGCAGATCGTTGGGTACCGGAATACGTGGTGACGAAAGAAAAATATGAAAGTCTGGAACGTGTGATTACTTCCCAGTATAATTCAGAAATCCATCCAACAGAAGAAGACTATAAAGTTGCAATGGATGCCCCATTTCTTGGAAATGCGAATACCTCTATTGCAGATTATGTCTGGTTGCCATTGAAATTGGATGGAGAATATCCGATGATTGAGTGGAAGGACGCATGGAGACCATAAAGAAGAAAGGGGAGAGAGAAAAGAAAATGCAAAAGAATAAGAAGATTTGGATCATATGGAATAGAAGACGGGATTTCGAAGTGATGGACTGGCAATGTCTGTCTACAATATTATTGCAATAGCAATGGCAGGTGTCTGTACAGGATTATTCAATGGGCTGTTAGCAGGAAATGGTTATGTGGCACCGGAGCTTGTAAATGGTGTGACGGTAGCTGCAATTCAAAATGAAGCCGTTAAACATGTTATTACATTTGGATATGTAGGTTTTGAAGTGATCACAGCAGTAATACTGGTGATTTTACTGATCTTTTTAAATGTCGAAAAGGATATTGATAAAAAACAGGCAGAGATTAAAGAGCGTCAGAAACACTAATATATAAACGTCTCGATCTTATCTACAGTCATCATATTATATACACTGTGGTGAAAAGCGGCAGCAACTTCAAGTTCCCCATAACTGCTTTCTTCAAAATCATAACTATCTTGAAAAGCACAGGCGAGAAGAGTTCTAAACTTCTCGCCTTCTTTGCTGTCCAGATAATCTTTAAAAAGCATGCAGCACGCATGAATATTATTGTAATATTTCTGGTAATCCGGATGAAACTCAAGCAGCAAATGACTGGTCGAGAATGCAAACAAAGTGGTAGGGCGAATCAGCGGACGATACAGTAACCGCCATTTTTTTATTTGCATTTCATCCGTTGCAAAGAGTGTAAGAGACTTTTTCAATTCTTCCACAAAATCAGGATAGTCCTCCGGTGTAAGTGCAATGATTTTCTGATTGCGCAGATATTGATTTACATTGGCGGTATCCAATTGTTCCGGCGAAAGAGCCTGCAGATATTGTGCCATAACCTTTAAATCGGAATCGATATGTTCCAGTGTAGTCTTCATGATCTTCTGCCAGAGAAACTGGCGGTATTCTGTCATTGGCGCATCAATAAAAGACTGCCACAGATAACGGGCAATCAATCTTGCATCACGTGAAGTATATTGTGCGTGATATTTGCTTAGGTCCGGTTTGAACTCAATTCCTTCCAGATAATCAGAAAGCTGCTCAAAGGAATGACAGACCGGAAGTGAGGATGAAAAATCATCCAGACTTTTGATCGTCTCTTCGGTAGTAAGCAGCTGTGTCTGAAGATGATGAAGCTGCTTATGGAGATAGTAAGGTGCAGTTCTCGGATTGGATAAGATTGAACGAATGTCTGCAAGCGGAAGCCCGGCATCTCTCAGTTTCCGGATCATGATAAGACGGGAGATGTCATCTTCTGAAAAATCGTGATAACCATTTTCCTGTGATGATGGTGTAATCAGCTGTTCTTTTATATAAAAATAGATTGTTCTTTTCTGAAGATTTGTTCTTTTGACAACTTCCTGGATTCTCATATATTGCTCCTAAAATACGAATGGTTTATAAGCTGTAATCTAAAGTGTACACCAAGTGTACGCTTTTTTCTCTATTATAAGATGGTTTTAGGAGAAAATCTATAAAAAATTAGAAAAAGTGACAAAGAAAAAGGAAAAATAAGAGAAAAGACGGATGGGTTTTCGTGAATTATTTAACGTTGACTTTCCACCAACTGTAGATTGTATAGTTGAATCAAGAGGTGAACGAGTCATAAATCTGTCTTAGAATGTGGACAGTAACAGAAAAAGTTCGCAGAAAAGGAGAAAAACAATATGTTTGAAAAATTATTCAGCCCTATCACGATCCGTGGAATGGAACTGAAAAACAGAGTCATGCTCCCGGCTATGGGAACAAAATTTGCAGGAAAAGCAAGTTATGTAACAAATCAGCTGATCGACTATCATGTGGCACGTGTCAAAGGTGGATGCGGTTTAAATATGGTAGAAGTCTGTTCTGTCCATACACCGAGTGCACCAAGAGGATTCCTTTCTATCAGTGAGGACGAGTATGTTCCGGGACTTAAGAAACTGACAGATGCGATCCATGCAGAAGGTGGTAAAGCAGGTATCCAGCTGTGGCAGGGAAGTATGGCAGTTGGAATGGATCAGACAGCACAGATTCTGATGGCGAGTGATATGCCGATGGGACCTGGAATCACACTTCCGGGAATCACAGTAGATCAGATCAAGGAAGTTGTAGCATGCTATGGAAAAGCAGCAAAACGTGCAGCAGAAGCAGGATTTGACTGCATCGAATTTCACTGTGCACATAACTATCTGCCACACTCTTTTCTTTCCGGTGGAATCAACCACAGAACAGATGAGTATGGCGGAAGCTTTGAAAACAGAAGCAGATTCCCACTGGAGTGTATCCGTGCGATCCGTGAGAACATGCCGGAAGATATGCCGCTGTTTATGAGAATTGATGCGCATGATGATTATCTGGAAAATGGACTTACAATCGAAGAAGTGATTGAATTCTGTAAACTTGCAAAAGAAGCAGGTGTTGATACACTTGACGTATCCAGAGGAAATATTCTTTCGGCAGGTCTCAAATATGAGGTACCTTCGATTGATATTCCAAGAGCATTTAACATTGATAATGCTGCAAAGATCCGTAAAGAAACAGGAATGCTGACGATCGGTGTCGGAAGAATCAATACACCACAGCTTGCAGAACAGATTCTGGAAGATGATAAAGTAGATATGGTTGTGATCGGACGTGGACAGCTAGTAGATCCTGACTTCTGTAACAAGGCAGAAGCCGGAAAGACAGAAGAAATCGATTACTGTGTTGGATGTAACCAGGGATGTTATGATGGATTTGAGAGTAAAGATTCTCCGTGCATCACTTGTCTTCGTAACCCAGCAGTCGGAAGAGAGAAAGAATGTGAACTCATCCCGGCAGAGAAGCCAGAGACAGTTCTGATCGCCGGTGGTGGAATCGGTGGACTTGAAGCGGCTATCATTCTGAAGAAGAGAGGACATAATCCGACCCTTTGCGAGGCAACTGACACACTTGGCGGACAGTTCCTGACAGCAGGAGAGGCTCCGAGAAAAGCAGAGATGAAAGCAGCAGTTCTGTCTATGGCAGAGAAAGCAAAACGCCTTGGTGTTGATATACGCATGAATACAAAGGTGACTCCGGAAATGATCGCAGAGATCAAACCACATACATTTATCAATGCAATCGGTGCAGCACCGATCGTACCTCCGATTCCGGGAAATGACAAAGCATTTGTTGTAGATTCTCATGCAGTTCTTGACGGCGAAGCAAAGGCAGAAGGAAATGTTGTAGTCATCGGCGGCGGAATGGTCGGCATGGAAGTTGCAGAGTATCTTTCAGAAAAAGGAGCTAAGGTTACAGTCCTTGAGATGATGAAAGAATTCTGTGCAGATATGGGAAGCACAAGAAAAATCTGTGTGACAGAGCAGATCTATCAAGATGGAATCACTCCGGTAACAGAAGTGAAAGTAACAGAGATCCAGGATGGCAAGGTCATTGGTGAAAAAGATGGAGAAAAAGTTGAATTTCCATGTGATTATGCAGTGATGGCTGTCGGAGCAAGAAAACGTGACGGAAGTGCATTAGAAAAGGTGTGTAATGATCTTGAGATCGGTTACTATGAGATTGGTGATGCCGGAATGGCAAGACGTGCACTGAACGCAGTAAGAGAAGCATTTGACGCGGCACTTAACTTTGATAAAGAGGAAGAACATAAATATGTAAGTAAGCCGAAAAAGGTTGTATTTGTCACAGGTGCAACAGGAACAATGGGACAGGAGACAATGAAGCAGCTCTTATCCAGAAACAACCGTTTCAAGACAAGAATCCTGGCAAGACCATCAGAGAAAAACCGCCAGCTTCTGAAGAAATATATGTGTCCGGCGCTTGAAGTTGTCTGGGGAGATATGGCAGATTATGATACGATCAAGAAATGTGTAGACGGAGCTGATTATGTACTTCATATCGGTGCAATGGTATCTCCTGCAGCTGATAAATATCCGGAGAAGACATTGTATACAAACATTGGTTCTACATTAAATATCATCAAGGCAATCAAAGAGCAGCCGGATCCGGACAAGGTACATTTCGCATATGTCGGAACAGTTGCGATGACAGGAAGCAGACTTGATCCGGTACAGTTTGGTCGGATCGGAGACCCGATGAATCCGTCTATTCATGATTACTATGCAGTATCAAAAGTATTTTCAGAGGCAGCAGTCTTTGAAAGTGGACTGAAATACTGGGTATCTATCCGTCAGACAGGACAGCATCCAAGTGCAGAAGGTGCAGGCGAGGAGCCGATCGTATTCCACCAGCCGGCAAATAACGTACTGGAGTGGAGTACAGCACTTGATTCCGGTATTTGTATGGCAAACCTTTGCGAAGACTGGGTTGATGAAAGCTTCTGGCGTAAGGCATACAATTTAAGTTCCGGTAAGGATTATCGTCTGGCAACCTGGGAGATGGCAGGACTTTCACTGGAACCAATGGGAATTAAATATGAAGATGTGTATGATCCGCAGGATGTGGCAAGATTTAATTTCCATGGACAGTATTATCTGGATGCTGACAAACTGGAAGAGCAGCTTCATTTCCGTCAGATTCCGGCTAAGATTTACTGGGGCGCTGTAAAGAACGAGATGGAAAGAATGATGGCAAACCCAATGATCGCAGCTATGATGCCGACAGCTGAAGCAATGCATGCACACAATAAGGAAATCGCAGCGAAGAAGACAGGAACGATCTGGATGGAAGAGAATATGGAGATGGATTGGATCAAGGCATTCTTCGGCTCTCTGGAAGAAAAACAGAATGCGAAACCATTTGAACTCTACCACCCGGCAGAAGAACCGGAAAGACCGCTGGATCATGGTTATGATGAAGAAAAAGGAATTGAGAATCTGGATGTAGATGATCTTGAGAAGGCAGCTGCATTCCGTGGAGGTTCTTATGAAGAAGACCATGCAGGAGACATTTATACACCGGTAGAATGGAAGTGTGCATCCGGACATAAGTTCAAAATGTCAGTCAATGCAGTTCTTCATGGCGGCCACTGGTGTCCGGAATGTATGAAGAATTCCTGGGCATATCCGAAGATGGCGAAAGAGAATCCATTCTACGCACAGGTATGGAATCCACAGCACAGCCCGGAGGAAGATTATGAGATTCCGATGCAGTTCAGCGCATATGACATCGAGGAAGAACTGAAAGAGAAACTGGGGCTTTAACAGCAGATACATTTGCATGATTAAGAATGATAGTGGAGATATGTTGTAAGAGCATAATATAGTTGAGTAATGTACGGTGTTGTGAGAGGACGGCGGTTAGTCACCGCCGTCTACTCGATTATTGGTTTTGCTGCAAATCCTTCAGCGTCTGGATAAGTTCCAGATCTTTTTCGGTAACACGGAAATTCGTAGTGTAATTCCGTCCTTCCGGAGATTTGACAGAGATTTCGATGATGCTGTCTTTGCGGAATGCATCTCCTTTTACTGCATGAATAAAAGGCATAAATTTAGGATGCTCCTGCTGAAAAGCGGAAAATGCGGATTTCAGTTTTGCAAGCATTCCAAGCTGTTGAAAGTTAAGCGCCATAAAATACTCCTTTATAATTCAATATATCCATTGAACTCTCCAAGGGTGTAATATGCTTTTTTATCTTCTGGTTTCAGATAAATGGAGAGAGCTTCCGGATTTTCTACGGCGTGTCCCTTTGCATTGCAGTCAGCGATCACACGTTCTGTGATATCGGCTACAGTATATTCTGCACTCTGGTACTGAACATAGAATGCAGGATTTTTGGCAGGAACTTCTACCGGTACTTTGACTTCTTTTACAACTTCTTTTATCTCTACAACAGGAGTTGATGTAGTCGGTGCTGATGATGTAGCTGTAGCAGTTACTGCTGATTCAAGTGTTCTTTTCTGCTTTTTCTTATCGATTCTTTTATTCATTATTATTACCCCTTCTTCAAATTGTACAACATTTATTATATTACTTTTATATGGAGAAGTCAAAATGGCATTTATCACAGATATTTTGCAGAAAATGAAAAAGGGTTGCGCATAATGGTGAGATATGCGTATAATGAGTATCGTGTAATTGGAGTATAACCGGGAGGAAAGGTAGAATGAATAGAGCAGCATTATTTTTTGATATTGATGGGACCGTACTCGGGAGTTTGACAGTTAAATATTAGAAAAAGTACTCGCAGGCCGCATAAAACCTGCTTTTTTTGTGTCAAATTTTTGGTTTTATTTTATAGTATTATATAGCATTTCTTCAGGAAATGTGATATAATTGATTAAGGAGGATTTTATCATGAAAGTAACTACATCGAAGTCAAAAAATTCTGAATCATTTTATATTGCAAAAAGCTATATCAACAACAAAGGAAAAAGTACATCTGTTAATGTACGCAAGCTTGGAACATTAAAGGAACTTTTAATCGAACATGGTCCCACTCGTGACGACGTCATGAAATGGGCCAAAGAAGAAGCCAGGATTGAAACTCTTAAATATAAAAAAGAACAACAGGCAAAATCTGTCCAGATCACGTTTCATTCTGATCACAAGCTGGATTATGGCCAGCAGGTCTTCTATCGTGGTGGATACCTTTTCCCACAGTCTTTTTATTATCGGCTTCATCTGGATAAAGTATGCCGAAAACTTCGGGACAAATATAAATTTAAATACGACATCAATGCAATCCTGTCTGATCTTATTTACGCAAGGATCCTTGAACCAGACAGTAAATATTCTTCCTATAAAACAGCTTCTGAATTTTTAGAAAAACCTTCTTACCAGCTGCATGATGTATACCGCTCTCTTGATGTGCTTGGAAATGAATGTGATTTTATACAGTCAGAAGTATATAAAAACAGTCATCTTCTCGGAAAACGGAATGATAAGATTCTCTATTACGACTGCACAAACTATTATTTTGAAATCGAACAGGAAGATGGGGATAAAAAATACGGTAAATGTAAACAACATCGTCCAAATCCAATCATTCAAATGGGAATGTTTATGGACGGAGATGGAATCCCTCTTGCCTTTTCTCTTTTCCCAGGAAATGCGAATGAACAGACTTCACTGAAACCCTTAGAAGAGAAGGTATTACAGGACTTTGGATGTACGAAATTTATTTATTGCAGTGATGCCGGACTCGGTTCAGAAGCAATCAAAAGACTCAACCATGCCGGCGAACGGGCTTTTATTGTCACACAGTCCATAAAGAAACTAAATAAAGATGACAAAAAATGGGCTTTAGATAAAAGCGGATTCAAACGGGTTTCCGATAATGCTCCCGTTGATCTTTCCGAAATCCCGGAAGATGATAACGGATTATACTATAAAGACAAACCGTATACGCCACACTCCCTGCATCAACGTCTAATTGTAACCTACTCAACAAAGTATGCAAGATATCAGAAATCGATACGTACAGACCAGGTTGAACGTGCGAAAAAGATGCTTCTTTCTGGAAAAGTAAAAAAAGAACGCAGAAATCCGAATGATCCTGCACGTTTTATAGGAAAGCTCGCGGTAACCAAAGACGGTGAAACTGCAAAAATCCATAATTATCTGGATACCGACAAGATTGAGCAGGAATCTCTCTATGATGGAATGTATGCAGTAACTACGAATTTGTTAGACGATGAGGTAAAAGATATTTTAAAAGTCAGCGAAGGGCGTTGGGAAATTGAAGAATGTTTCCGCATAATGAAAACAGACTTTGAAGCAAGACCAGTGTTTCTTCAGGATGAAGTCCGTATAAAAGCACATTTTCTTATCTGTTTTCTTTCTTTGGTAATCTATTGTTACCTTGAGAAAGAATTAGGATATGCCTTTACCTGTGAAACAATTCTGGAAAAGTTGAAATCTATGAATTTTGCAGATATACAGGAACAAGGGTTTATTCCCCTCTATACACGTGATATGTTGACGGATGCTTTGCATAAAGTTTGTGGTTTTGATACAGACTTCAAGTTTATTACAAAAAGTCAAATGAAAACCATTCAGAAAAAAAGTAAGAGACGGGAATAAAATACTATAGTTTAAAACAACGGCAAAACTCGCTACAATGCCTGTATTTACAAGCATTATAGCGAGTTTATTTTTCTCAAACTGTCAAAGATGGGATTATATTACTTTTATATGGAGAAGTCAAAATGGCATTTATCACAGATATTTTGCAGAAAATGAAAAAGGGTTGCGCATAATGGTGAGATATGCGTATAATGAGTATCGTGTAATTGGAGTATAACCGGGAGGAAAGGTAGAATGAATAGAGCAGCATTATTTTTTGATATTGATGGGACCGTACTCAGTGAGATTACAAAAGAGATTCCCGCAAGTACGATAGATGCACTTAAAAGGGCACACGACGCAGGACATTTTTTGTTTATCAATACAGGAAGAACGTACTGCAGTGTTCCGGTGGAACTGAAAAAACTTCCATTTGATGGATATCTGTGTGGATGTGGGATTTATTTTACATTTGATGAAGAAGTTATTTTTGAAAAGCATCTGGATCCGGAGAGAGGCGATGAGATCGCTGATTATATGACAAAATGTCAGATTGATGGGATTTTTGAGGGAGCAGAAGATGTGTATTTCACTTCAAGAGTTTCAAGATTTGACAGATTGGAAAATACAAAAAAATACATGAATAACCGTGGACTTGGAATCGAGCGTTATATGGAGCAGAGAAGCTGTCCATATGATAAGATCTTTATTTATACGGATGAAAAAAGTGATGTAAAAGCTTTTTTTGAATTTATCAAAGATGATATGGAAGTAATCGACCGTGGAAGTAATACGTTTGAGTGTATCCTGAAGGGCTATACAAAAGGAACTGCGATTGACTGGGTACTGGAGCATTTTGGAATGACGAGAGACCAGTCATATGTATTTGGAGACAGCAGCAATGATCTGGCAATGTTCCAGCATGCCGGGCATGCGATTGCGATGGGCGCGCATGACCAGGTGCTGGAACCTTATACAGAATTTGTAACAAAGACCGTTGAAGAAGACGGAATTGCTTATGCGATGAAGAAATATGGACTGATCGATCAGAGAAGCCTCCGGTAAAGTGACAGAGAAAATTTTCTAAGATGCAGCAGCTTTTATAAGGTCATCAAGAGAACCAAAATGATAGCCCATTTCTTCCCATTTGGTGAGAAGTTCATCTAGGATTTCAGCGTTTGTAGAGGACGTACTGTGGAGTAAAACGATGGCACCGGGATGGATTCTTCCAAGCAGCTTTTCAAAAGCCTCTTCGTGGGATGGCTGGTTATCCTGATACCAGTCGACATAGGCGAGACTCCAGAAGAAGGTATGATAACCAAGCTCCTGCGCCATTTTCAGGTTGGCTTCGTTGTATTTTCCTTGTGGTGGACGATAAAATCTGGAAATTTCCTGTCCGGTGATCTGCTGATACAGTTTTTCAACTGTCTGGATTTCTTCAGAGAAGGATTCCATTGTAGAAATCTGTGACATGTCTTTGTGATGCCAGGTGTGGTTGCCGACGGTGTTACCGGCAGCGAGGATCTGTTTGATAAGTTCCGGATTGCTTTCCAGAAGTGTGCCGACGACGAAGAACGTTGCCGGAGCCTGATGCTTCGTAAGAGCTTCCAGAATAGCCGGTGTATTTCCGTTTTCATAACCGGCATCGAAAGTAAGGTAGATTACTTTTTCGCTGGTGTCCTGTGCGTAAAAGGCATCGAATTTTTTCAGCTCGTCAAATGTGGCATTGCCGACAGGGGGATCCCCGTCAGTTTGGAAGCTGAGCCCCCAGTTGCCTTCAGAAGAGGTGGGAACAGCGGCAGAAAAGAAATGATCATGCAGAAATGCAGAGCCGGTTCCCACAAAGAAAGCCGCAAGGAAAAGAAAACAGATCCGTATAACATTTTTGGGTTTTAATCTGGAAAACATAAAAGGAACTCCGATCGGATAGAAGAACAGGTGATTGATAAAATATATGTGGAAATGGAAGGAAAAGAACCGAAATAGATAAAATAGCGGTCAGAAAATAAAGTGGACAAAAAGGGTGAATTGAAAAAGTAAAATCCACCTTGCAAAGGTAAATTCTACTTTGCAGGATTAAATTCCACGTGAAAGAAAAAAATATTGATCTTGTATATGAAATCCTCAAAATCAGAGTTAAAATATAAGGAAAAGCTGTGGTTTTGGGGATTTTTTTGCATGCCGAGCGGAAGTCGAATTTACGTGTGATTTTTTGGAAGGAGTAAATTCCACCTCTGGGGGATGTTCTGCGATGATGGCGGTATAGATTTCCTACCCAGCTTTTTTAGTTTTAGTTTATTTTAATAATTCAGGACTAAGGATGATTTCGTCAGCAGGAATTTTCTGCAGATGAAATGCATCTAAAATTTTTCTACCGTATTGAAACTCGAAAACTTCATAAGGACTTTTGTTTCCGAGCTTTTTCCGGGAGTAGGAGTTGATGTGGCTCATCATGAGATCAATCTGTTCCTGTGAGTATCGTCCAAGGTCAGTACCTTTTGGAATGATTCTTCGAATCAGTTCGTGGTTGTTTTCGCAGCTTCCTTTCTGGTAAGGTGCGCTGGGATTACAATAGAACATCCTGGCTCGAGGGTTTCCCTGTGCATCCAGTTCGATAGCAGAAGGGTTTGAAAATTCACTGCCGTTATCCGCTAAAAGAACAGGAAAAAGTTCAATGAAAATATCCATCCTCAATTCAAAATAGAGACGGTCAAAAATGTCAATGACAGATTGAGAGTCATTATGCTGGCGGAGAAAAGCAAGCTGCAGTTGTTGTTCCACGAAATGAATAGTGAGAAGAACCGCTCCGCCTTTTATACCTTCTACAGAATCAAGCTGTCTGACAGAAGCATCCGGATGTTCAGCCATGTAATTTTCAAAACATTGAAAGTCACGTCCAATACGGCAGGATTTATCCACTTTCAGTTTAGAAGAAACATTTTTCCTTGGACGCATGCGTATGGTACGTGGCATATCGATATTTCTGGCAGTGAATAGCCCGTTGTTTGTGTAAGTATACAGTGTTCGTTCTGACTTCATAAGTTCGTCAGCATGATGTATTGCAATGTGATGAAGGGACTGCCCTTTTTTGAGGAGAGGAGATACCACATCATCGAGCTGCTTAAGTTCCACTTCAGAAAGGGCAACCCCAGAACGGGATTCCCTTCTGACCTGTTCATATTCCTTCTGAGCATAAGAAGCCTTGTAAAGACGTTTTTCGAGAGAACACCTGGTACGCTGCTGACAGCCATTACAGACATAGGGAGGTTTGGAAAGCTTAGGGCAAATATATTTTTCGTAAGAGATGCAGGAGGAAGTACACCTGCCGCAAGTCCAGCACGGTTTGTTATTCGAGTAGGCGCAGTGCTGGCAAAACTTCTGCAGAGAACACTGATGCAGGAAAGCGACACGGCAGTCGTTAAAAGATCTGCCTAAAGCGCCGGTTTTCTCAAAGCAGATATGCGCTTTAATCTCCTTTGAAATCGTAGTGCAGTCTTTGCCGAGTTCTCGGGCAATAGACTTAAAACTATGGTGTTCATTGAGCATGGTTTCAATGAGGATTCTTGCTTCCAGATTTAAATGTTTTTGTTTATTCATAATGGTCTCCTTACCGCTGGGAGGAATCACCATGTTTGTATAAAGAATTATAAGGGAAAAATAGGAAGAATTAAATTCCACCTTTAGAAATGCAACGTTTTGCAGGATTAAATTCCATAGAGGGGTGGAATTTAACTTTGCAATTAAGTTGAGGACAAAAAGTGATCAAAAAATTGAAAAAAAGACTTGCATTTTTTCTGAGATGTGATATTATATTATTTGTCTTTAAGATGCGGGTGTAGTTCAATGGTAGAACACCAGCCTTCCAAGCTGGATACGTGGGTTCGATTCCCATCACCCGCTTTTGTTATGCGTAAAAAGAAGAACCTCAAATGGTTGAAACGACCAGAGCGGTTCTTCTGAAGTTGAGACATAATGACAAAATCTGGTTGATAAACCAGATAAAAGTGATATACTGAATGCATAAGAAAAGAAACCGTGTGGAATTAAAGTTTTGTTGGATAATCAAAGTTCTTG